>JACRCT010000258.1 GCA_016218885.1 Deltaproteobacteria bacterium
AAGCAGCGCGGCGCCGGAGGAGTCGGTGGGAAGCTCGGCGGGGACGAGTGGCTCGAAGCCCTCATCATCCATCCTTGCCACCTGCGTCGCCGGCGAAGACTCCTTCTCTTCAACGGGGCGCAGCCACCCGCTGGGGCGCTCCTCGCCAGAGGTGAAGCGGCGCAGCCGGTCCGCCAGCAGCTGGAAGCGCGAACCGAAATGCCCCTCCACCAGGGCTCCGAGCTGGGAGGGCGAGTAGTCGGGATAGGTGCGGCGATGGTGGATGGCGAGATCGCGGGCGAAGTCGCCGGCGCGCGGGTATCGAGCGTCGGGGTGGAACGCGAGGGCCTTGGTCAGTGCCGCTTCGATCTCCTGAGCAGCCACCACCCCCACCTCGGCAAGCGGGCGTGTCCTGCCGGCAGCGACCCGCTGGCCCAGCTCGTGGTCCGAAGGGGCCTCATAGTGCATGCGCCCGGCAAGCGCCTCCCAGAGCATCAGCCCCGCAGCGAAGATGTCCGCTCGGCCATCGACATCGCGGCCGCACGCCTGCTCTGGCGACATGTAGGCCAGCTTGCCGCGGATGGTCCCCACCTGGGTCTTGGTGATGCGCCCCCGCGCCTTGGCCACCCCGAAGTCCGTGAGCTTGACCCCGCCCTCGCGGGTGAGCAGCAGGTTGTCGGGAGAGACGTCGCGGTGGACCAGGTTGAGAGGCCGGCCCGCCGGGTCGGTCATGCGGTGGGCGTAGTCGAGAGCCTCGAGCAGGTGGATGATCACGTCCAGGGCACAGGCCTCGGGGAGCCGGCTCCCGGCGGACAGAAGCTTGGCCTGCAGGGACGCCAGGCTGGGCCCCTGGACGAGCTCCAGGGCCATGAAGAGCCGGCCCTCGGTGTCGCGCCCCAGCTCGTAGACCTCGACCACGTTGGGGTGCGACAGGTGCGAGACGATGCGCGCCTCATCGACCAGCATCTGGGCGAAGATCTTGTCGGCTGAGTACTTGGGGAGGACCCGCTTGATGGCGACGATCTTGTAGAAGCCCTGCTCTCCTACGATGCGCGCGCGGAAGAGCTCGGCCATGCCACCGATGGCGATGCGGTCCAGCAGCTCGTACCGGGAAGCCGAAGGCACGAGGTCGATTCTACAGATGACCCGCTGGTTTCGGCGACCCTGCGTCAGCCTCAGGACTTCGGACTCCCGGTACTGCTTGACCTGGGGCCTGGGGTCTAGAGCCCGAAGCCTGTTCCCGGAGCAGGGGACCGGCGGCGCGTCGGCAGCGATCGCAGAAGTCAGAGCCCTGAGCCGGCGGGACTCGCGACCGGCCGTCGCGCATCACGCAGCCGGGCGAGGGGCAATGGGCAAGCCCCAGGACGTGCCCGAGCTCATGAACCACGAGGCGCTCGACACGCGAGTGCAACACCTCAGAGGTCTCGCTGAGGCGCTCGTCGGACCAGGTCGAGATCACGCAGATGGCGCCCCCCACCTCAGCGAGCCCGTCCACCCGACGATCGGGGACCTCGCCGCGCGTGGTGCCGATCTCCGCGGCGGTGATGGCCACCGTCTTCCAGGCGGGCTCATAATGCTCGCGGGCGATGGCCTCGAGGATCTTCTCGGCGCGCCAGCGCTTGCGCGACGGGTTCCAAGCTTCCGGGGGCAATGCGCGCGCAGGCTCGCGCCGGACCCGGACAGCGAAGCGCGCCGAGATGGCCGCGGAGGCCGCGTCGACCAGCGCCGGATCCATCTCGCCCAGCGGCTGCAGGCTCACCCAGCGCTCCGCGGCGTAGGCCGGTGTGGCGCAGGCGAGCACCATGAGCAGCGCGAGGGCTCGGGTCACGGCCGCGGCACCTTGCGCGGCGGGGACGCAGGCCCCGCTCGCTCCTGGACCAGGAGCGAGACGATGGCCACGACGAACTTCTCGTCGGAGAGGTGCTCTGGCTTGTCGAGGTTGAAGCGCTCGCACAGGTACGAGGAGAGCGCCTGGAACAGCCCGAGCCGGGCCTCCATCCCCAGCTCCTCGCGCCTCAGCGCCGCCGAGAGCAGCACCTCGCGCTCCTCCACGGTCGCCCGGCGGATGCGCTCCTCGACGCGCTTGTCCTGCAGCGAGGCCACGATCTCGGTCGGTCTGGAGATCGACGCGGGAATCGCCCGCCGCCGGTCACGGATGACCACCGTCCCGGCAGCGAGATCGCCCAGCCGCCGCGTCTTGGCGGAGACGAGCGCGAGCAGCCCACCACCCAGGTAGAGAACGGGGAGATGATCCACCGCACGCACCAGGTTGCGCAGGGTCGCCTGGTAGAAGCCGACCCGCACCCCGCTCTCCTGGATGGTGCGCAGCCCGAGCAAGCGCTTACCCAGCGTCTGGCCCGCGTATCGGTACTCCAGGAAGACGAAGTAGCCCCAGTTCACCAGGAACAGGACGATGAAGACGAGGGCCATCGCCACGCCAGGCACCAGCATTCCGCCCAGGGAGATCATGAAGATGGCGGCCCCGGCGATGGCCATGGAGATCGAGATGTCGATGAGCCAGGCCAGAAAGCGCGTCATCACCCCCGCGAGCGGGAACTCGAACTCCACGTACTCGGGGGTGCGCACCACGTGCACCGATTCGAGGCGGCGGATCACCTCCATGGCAGCGCTCCCCGGGTCTCTGGCAAGATGGCGGCGTGGATCTCAACGAGTTCATCGACCGCGGACGCCCGCGCTGGCAGCGCCTCTCCAAGCTGCTCGATCGCATCGAGCGTGAGGGGCTCAAGTCGCTCACCATCGAGGAAGCGCGCGAGTTCGGTCGGCTCTACCGCGCGGCGTCCTCCGACCTGCTCTGGGCGCGCGGCCGCTCGGCCTCGGCGGAGCTGGTGGAGTCGCTCAACGACCTGGTCGCGCGGGGCTACGCCCAGACCTACCCCGGGCAGCGCCCCCGCCTGCGGGAGGTAAGCGTCTTCTATCGGTCCGGGTTCCCCCGGCTGGTCCGCGCGGAGTGGAAGGCGGTGGTCGCGGCCTACGCTCTCTTCCTCGGCGGTGGCCTGTTCGGCTACGTTGCCATGCAGCTCGACCCGGCCTCGGCCATCTTCCTGGTCCCTGGCGATCACCAGTCGTTGGACCCGGACAAGAGGGTGTCCCAGGAGGCCCAGGGCTCCGAGGGGCACTCCGCCAACGAGCAGACGGCGTTCGCCAGCTTCCTGTTTACCCACAACATCCAGGTGGCCTTCCTGGCCTTTGCCCTGGGGCTCACGCTGGGCATCGGCACCGCCATCCTGCTCTTCGTCAACGGCATCTTCCTGGGGGCGCTGGCGGTCGCCTACGAGTCCAAGGGGCACACCGCCTGGTTCTGGGCGTGGATCCTCCCGCACGGCGTGCCGGAGATCAGCGCCATCTGCCTGGCCGGCGCCGCAGGCCTGATCCTCGGCAGGGCCATGGTCGCGCCCGGCTCCCGCTCGCGCGCCGACGCCTTGCGGTTCGAGGCCCGGCTGGCGGTGCGCCTGGTCCTGGGCACGCTGCCCATCTTCGTCGTGGCGGGGATCATCGAGGGCACCATCTCGCAGATCCATGAGCCGCACCTGCCTTCGGTGGTCAAGCTCGCCTTCGCCGGCACGATGGCCGTGCTGCTGGCGCTCTACCTCCTGCGCTCGGGCCGTGAAGACCCGGAGGCGCCCCGGCTCACAGAAGCCCACGTCTCTTGACCTCCAGGTAGCGGTTCACCGCCGCCAGCGTCAGCTCCGAGGGCGGCGCATCGACGAGCTGCACCCCGTCGCGGGCGATGAGCGCCTTGAGGTGCTCCCGCTCCTCGAGCAGCTCGTGGGCCACCGCCTGCCGATAGGCGTCGTCGACCTCGGCGGGGCGGGTGCGCACCAGGTCCTCGATCCCCTGGTCACGGAGCGTGATGCACAGAGGTACGTGGCGGTGAGCCATGCGGTGCAGCGGGGCGACGAGCGAGCGGGCTTGCTGCTCGTCGAGCAGGTCGGTGAAGACGGCCACCAGCGACCGCTTGCGCGCGCGCGACGAGAGCTCGCGGAAGAGCGCCTGGTAGTCCACGAAGGTCAGCGCGACCTCGGCGCCGTAGAGGGCATCCACGATGCGCCGGTACTGGCGCCGTCCGGCCTCGGGGGGAAGGAACGCGCGCACCCCATCGGCGAACACCACCACCCCCACCCGGTCGCCGTTGCGGATGGCCACGAAGGCCAGGAAGAGCGCGGCGTTGACGGCGTAGTCGAGCTTGGTGAGGGTGTCGACGCGGGCGGCCATGCTCCGCCCGGCGTCGACGCAGAGGATCAGCGTCTGGCTGCGCTCGGTCTCGTGAACGCGCGTCACCGGCCGGCGCCGGCGCGCGGTCGCCTTCCAGTCGACGTCGCGCATGGAGTCGCCCTGCACGTACTCGCGCAGGCGGGCGAACTCGCTTCCGGCCCCGTCACGACGCAGCCGCCGCAAGCCCAGGTTGGCCAGGTCGCGGGCGGCGGTCGCCAGCAGCAGCCGCGAGGCCCCGCGCATGTCGGGGTAGACCCGCACGTCGAGCGGCGCGGCCACGGTGCGCTCCACCGCGCACAGCCCCAGCGGCCCGAAGGAGCGCAGATGCAGGTCGCCGAAGTGGAACTTGCCGCGCTTGGGCGGGGTGGCGAAGTAGGTGCGCTCCTCCACCTTGAAGCCCTTGAGTCGCACCTCGAGGGTCTCGCCGCGCGCCACGAACCCGTCGGGGACGTCGTCCCGCACCGCGAGGTGGGCCCGCCGCGCAGAGAGGTTCTTGAGGCGCACCACCACGCGGTTCTCGACGCCCAGATGCAGCCGGCCCCGGGGGTGGCGACGTGCCTCCACCCTCACGCCCAGCGCCAGGTTGCGGTCGAGGAGCGCCAGCAGCACCAGCGCCACGTCCCACAGGAGAGCGCCCGCGTAGAGCTCGGGCGCGGCGAAGCCCAGGATGGCCGGGAGCACGCCGAGGAAGGCGAGCAGCACCAGCCGCCGGCTGGGCACGAAGCCGCCGAAGCGGTCCGCCCCACCCTGCCTGGCCGGAGCCTGTGCCGGCTCGGTCACCGCGGGACCTCCACGCCCTGCAGGATCTCGTCGAGCACGTCCTGGGCGGTGGCGCCGTCGATCTCCGCGTCCGGCGAGAGCAGGAGGCGGTGGCGCAGCACCGGGCCGGCGAGCCGGCGGATGTCGTCAGGGGTCACGAAGGCCCGCCCCATCAGCACCGCCAGCGCCTTCGCCGCCAGGAGCAGGTGCACCGCTGCTCGGGGTCCCGCGCCCAGGCGCACCCTGGGGGAGCTGCGGGTGGCGCCGACGAGCTGGCGCACGTAGCTGCGCACCGGCTTCTCCACGCGCACCGCCGCCAGCGCCCCGCGCACCGCGAGCAGCTGCTCCACCCCCACAGCCGCCTTCAGCCCCGCCCGCTCGATGTTCCCGGCGTCGAAGCCCTGGTCGACCATCTCCAGGATCTGGTCCTCCTCCTGCGGGCGCGGATAGCCCACCTCGATCTTGAGCAGGAAGCGGTCGAGCTGCGCCTCGGGCAAGGGATAGGTGCCCTCCGACTCGACCGGGTTCTGGGTGGCGAAGACGGTGAAGATTCCCGGCAGCGGGTGGAGCGTGCCCTCCAGGCTGACGGTGCGCTCCTGCATCGCCTCCAGGAGCGCCGCCTGGGTCTTGGCCGGGGCGCGGTTGATCTCGTCGGCGAGCAGCAGGTCCGCGAAGATCGGCCCCTTGACCAGCGCGAAGGCGCTCTGCTTGAGGTCGAAGACGCTGGTGCCCAGGATGTCCGCGGGCATGAGGTCGGGCGTGAACTGGATGCGCTTGAAGCGCGCGTCCACCGCCTTGGCGAGGGCGCGCACCATGAGGGTCTTGGCGACCCCGGGAACGCCCTCGAGCAGCACGTGGCCCCCAGCGACGATGCCGCACAGGATCAGCTCCAGCGACTCCTCCTGGCCCACGACGGCCTTGCGCACCTCGGAGAGGACGGCCTCCCGGAGCTGCGCCGCGGCCTGCAGCAGGCTCTCGGAACGGGGGTCGACCCCGGGAAGTGGGGCCGGCGGCAGGAGAGGCTCCGAGGCAAGGGGCGGGGCGGCGGGAGGCGGGGGGGCGATCGTCATCGCGTTCTCCGATCGGAGTTGGAACCCTTGCGCAGCCCGAGGGCAGCGCGGACGGTGGGGAGCCGGAACCAGTGGTGGGCCGCATCTTCGGCGCGGTGGTCGGCGAGCTTGCGGGTGCCGGCGCAGGTGCGAGCAAAGGCGAGGACGTTCTCGTCGCTCGCCGATGCCCCGGCGGCTCCCGCCTCGGCAGCCGAGAGCGCCCGGGCCAGGTCCGGTCGCCCGCGACGGTTGAGGGCGCGCACCACCTCGCCGACGGTGGCCCGTGGTCCCAGACCGGCCTTGCGTCCCAGAGCCCGCAACAGACCCTCCAGCAGCGCCTTGACCACATGGAGGCGATGCCCGCCCTGCCGGTAGATGCGGGCCATCGCCCACAGGTAGTCCGCTCCGGCGAGCCGCACCTCGTCGGAGGCCGGCCGGGCGCGCCCGAAGCGGCGCTGGGCGGCGATCCAGACCCACAGCGCGAGCAGCAGCTGCAGCACCGCCCAGTGCAGGCCATGTCGCGCCGCGTACCCGGAGATGGAGCGCTCGCCCGTGAAGCCGTGATGGAACTCGTCGAACTCGATCGGGCCGCTCGAGGCGACGGCAGTGAGCAGGCTCGACCAGAGGCGAGCGTTGTCAGCGCGGGCGAGGGCGCGGTTGCTCGCCAAGTCGGGGGCGCTCAGAGCCACCACCCGCCCTTCGCCGTGCCAGAAGGCCATCGCGACCGCGCGGTCGTCGGCGTGAGGGTCGAGCAGCAGCGGCAGCAGCGGCTGGCCGTCCTCGCGCGAGAGGTACCCCGCGACTCGGGCCTCCGACACCTCCACGCCGCGGGTGAGCGAGCTGGGCACCGCGACCTCGAGGGGACGCTCGACCTGGGGGCTGTCGCACGCCGAGACCACCACCCCGAAGGCTTCGTTCAGCGACGATTCGGACTGGAGGAATCCATCGAAGAGGCCGCGCTCCTTTGGCTCGGGCGAGGCGACCAGCACCAGCCTGCCGCCTGCGCTGACGAAGCTCTTGAGCGGCTCCAGCTCCTCCTTGGGGAGCCTGTGGATGCCGAGCAGCACCACGGCCCCGGTCTTGCTCGCGTCCAGATCCCGAAGGTCGACGTGACGCCGCGTGACCGGCAACCCGAGGCGCTGCGCCATCAGGAAGAGGCCTCGCGCACCATCGGGAGCCGAGCGATAGGTCGACAAGGGGTCGGCGAAGGTGCCCCGCCGTCCCGCCTCGCCGAAGAGCCACACGACAGCCACGCCGAAGAGGAGCAGCGCCGCCACCAAGAGGGGGAACCGATCACGCATCGGGGCCCCGCTCCACCAGCGGCGCAGCGAGCGCTCGTGCCGCGCCATAGCTCGTCGCGTCGGCGCCGATTCGCCCGTACCACACGAAGTCGAAGCGCCGGGTCAGGTCGCGGAATCCCGGCAGCTGCTCCAGCTTGCCGCGGAAGGCGCGCACATAGTCCCAGTTGCTGCGCGTCGGGTCGTACTCGATCGCCCCGTTCCGGTGCAGCGCCGAGAGGACCGCCAGGTAGAGCGCGCGCACTGCGGCCCGGTGCTCGCCCCTGGCCGCGAGCGCGTCCGCATCGCTCCACCAGCCGCGCGGCTCCTTGGCGAGCGCGGACTCGAGGTCCTGCTGATCCGCTCCTCCCGTAGCCGCGGCTCTTGCCTCGGAGTCCTCCTCTTTCTCCTCTTCACGCCGGCTCCACAAGGCGCGGATGAGCACGTAGGCGAGCACGGCGATCGCCAAACCCAGGAGCACGTAGGTGACGACCTGGAAGAGCCCCGCCCCCAACCCTCCCCACGGCACGCTGGGATCGAAGGTCCTCTCCGGAGGCTTCCGGTCGCCGAGGAGCCACTTGAGGAAGCGCGCCAGCAGGCTCTCTCCCTCGGGCTCGGGCTCGGGCTCAGGCTTGAGGCGCTCGGGGGGGGCCTCGAACTCGGGCTGCGCCAGGACGCTCTGGGCGGCAGCCTTGGGATCGTCCATCTGCGTCGAAGGAACCTCGCCCGCAGAGCGAACCTCGGCCAGGCCTTCGCGCAGGCGGCGCATCAAGACCTCGGTGCTCTCGCCAGCATCGTGCGCCCGTCGCATGCGGTCGGTGAAGCGCCGCAGCGCCGCGGCCTCCGGGCCGGCCAAGCGGCGAGCCTGCTCGAACTCCTCGACCACGTCGGCGTCCTCGTCGAGGCCGGTGACGGAGAGCAGGTCGGCGAGATCGCCCTCGGTCTGGGGGTCGATCGCCTGCGCGGCAGCAGGCACGCCCAGAAGGACCAGACTTCCCAGAAGCGCCGCGACCACGGGCTTGGCGGCCCGGCGGGCTGCAAGGCGCTCGAGGGCAGCGCGCAGGTCCAACCCTTCGCTGCGCACGCGGGCATCGACCAGCAGCAGCAGCCCCAGCGCCGCCTTGACCGGCTCGAGGGCCACGGCAGTCAGGGTCAGCAGAAAGAGCACGTAGATGGGGTTTTTGGGCGAGGCGAACTGCTCCAGGAAGGTCACGTCCAGCCCGAGCAGGCTGCGGGAGAGCATGAGCGCCATGAAGACGCCGCTGGCCAGGTTGATGAAGACCACGGCGAAGGCGAGCCCGTGCAGCACGCGCAGGACGAAGGTCGGCTCGCACCGCAGCCGCTTGCGACAGACGCTCCCCATGGCCCACGGCCCCGCCTCTGCACGGGCCACGAGCGCAGGTCCGGCGAAGAGAGGCGACCACAGGGCGAGCCCGATGAAGAGCGTAGCGGGTACCAGGGCCCACTCGATGATCGCCGAGAGCCCCGCCGCGCTGGACAGAGAGACGGCGCGGCCCAGCGCCTTGCGCAGCGCGGCCCACGCGGAGATGGGGGCGTCCTCGAGGCTCGCCTCCCCGGCGAGCGCGGCGGCGCCCTGGAAGACCCCCCGGACCATGATGCACAGGGCGAAGAGGGCGGCCCCGACGAGGTAGGGCTTGCCGGTCAGGACCCGGTAGGCGAGGACGAGACCTGCGACCGCGGGGAGGACTCCTCCCGCCAGGGACAGCGCAGGCAGAGGCGTCCCTCCGCGAGTGCACAGGTGCACCGCGGCATCGTAGAGCTCGGCAGGGCCGCGAGGCCTCAGGTCGGGGGCGACGGTCGACATCGGCTTCAGGGCACCAGCGCCGTGGCGGCCCAGGCGATGCCGCCGAAGAGGAGCCCGAAGACCAGCACCAGGGTCAGCAGGTTGGCGGCACCCATCTGCGCGCTCGTCCGTTGCACGTCCGAGCGCCGCCCGAGCTTGCTCAGGCAGGCCGCGCATCGGTTGATGCCCTCGAACTGCGTGGTGCACTCGGCGCAGACGACCTGGCGGCACTCCACGCACACGCCGATGCCGGGCCGCATCGGGTGGTAATGGCAGTGTCCGCTGATCTGGAGGGGCATGACCGCCGCCGAATCTAGCACAGCACCGGACGTCCGCTTCCCGCTCGGAGCTGCACCGACCAAGAACGAGCCCCTCGCCCGCCGGAGACGGGGAGGGGCCGGTCTAGGAGCGAAGCGAGGGCATCAGCTCAGACGGCGTCGAGGAACTCGTCGTTGCTCTCGAATTCGGCGAGCTTCTTGACGAGCTTCTCCATGGCGTCGGAGGGCTTCATCGCGAAGAGCATCTGCCTGAGCTTCTTGACCTTCTCGTACTCCTTGGGGGTCATCAGCTTCTCTTCCTTGCGCGTGCCCGACTGCGGGATGTTGATGGCGGGGAAGATTCGGCGCTCGGCGAGGGCGCGGTCGAGGGTCACCTCCATGTTGCCGGTGCCCTTGAACTCCTCGAAGATCACCTCGTCCATCCGGCTGCCGGTGTCGATGAGCGCGGTGCCCAGGATGGTGAGCGACCCCGCCTCCTCGGTCTTGCGCGCGGAGCCGAAGATGCGCTTGGGCCGCTCCAGGGCGCGGCTGTCGACGCCACCGGTGAGCGTGCGGCCGCTCGATTCGACCTCCTTGTTGTAGGCGCGCGCGAGGCGGGTGATGGAGTCGAGCAGGATGACCACGTCCCGGCCCTCCTCGACCAGGCGGCGAGCTCGATCGAGGGTCATCTCCGCGACCTGCAAGTGGTCGGAGGTCGGCCGGTCGGACGAGCTGGCCATCACCTCGCCCTTGATCGACCGGCGCATGTCGGTGACCTCCTCAGGGCGCTCGTCGACGAGCAGGACCATGAGGTGGGCTTTGGGGTGGTTCTCGGTGATCGCCTGGGCGATGCGCTGCAGCATGATCGTCTTGCCGGCCTTGGGCGGAGAGACGATGAGGCCACGCTGCCCGAAGCCGATGGGGGAGATCAAATCGAGCACGCGGGTGACCATGTCGCTGGAGCTGTGCTCGAGCTGGATTCGCCGCTCGGGGTCCACGACCGTCAGGTCAGGGAACTGGGGATGCCGCGAGGCAACTTCGAGCGGCTCGCCGTCCACGCTCTCGATGCGCTGCAGCTGCACGCGCGCGCCGCGCTGCGTCCCTGCACCCTTGATGTAGACCCCGCTGCGCAAGCGGGAGCGCTGCAGGAGGGAGCGCGGCACCTCCGGATCGTCGCCCGCCACCAGCATGTTCCGCCGCAGCTGGCGCAGATAGCCGAAGCCCCCCTTGCCATCGAAGTCGAGCACGCCCTCGGCTGGGACGGACTGCGGCTGAGGCGGCGGCTGCACGGTCCCCATCACCTGGACCGTGCCCTCGGCGGAGGTCGCGGACATGGCCTCTCCAGGGTTGCCGTTGGCCTGGGGCATGGGCTGTCCAGCCTGGTTGGGCTGACCGGGGTGCCCCGGAGCTCCGCCCGGGCCGCCGCGACGGCGACGACGCCGGCGGCGACGTCCCCGGCGCCCCCCGTCCTGGCCGGGTTGACCCTGCTGGGGCTGCCCCTGTCCCCCGCCGATCGACGCTGCAGGCGAGGAGCTTGGCGGACCGTTTTCGGAGCCCGCCGGCTCGGAGTTGGCCGTCGCCACGCTGGGAGGCGGCTCTGGGGAACGCGGAGCGGCTTGAGGGCTCGCTTCCGGCTGTGAGGTCGGCTGAGAGGGCATGCTGAGCCCGGGTTCCTGTCCGTTGGTCATGGGTCCATCCTGCCCGCTGCTGTCCGACGAGGGCCACCGCACGATTCGCACGGTCGCGCGCGGCGGGCCCGCGCGCTGAGGCCGCAGCCATGTTGGCCTACGGGTCCTCGCATCCTCTTGGTCGTACCGCCCATCTCCATTCAGGAGACCGTGACGGTTCCCCCACTTCACTTCATCGCCTGGGCGACAACGGTCTGGGGCGCTCTCTAACGTCCAAAGAACTTGCCCAGCAGACCCTTGCTCTTGCCCTTCTATCCGTTCTTCCTTCAGGGAGCGGTACTCGCGGCCCCCCCAAGATGCGTGGGGTCGACCGCTTACAGCTCCTCGACGAGCTTCAGTGCCGCCCGGGTGTCGCCTTCCTGGTCCATCACCTGCGCGAGGAGGAGTTTCGCCGGCAGGTGCCACGGGTTGAGCTTCAGCGCCTTGGCAACGACGTCGCGGGCTTCCCGGCAGCCCGCGTCGCCTCGGCCCTTGAGCATCGCCTGCGCCAAGGCCACGTGATATTGCGCCACACTCGGGTCCAACTTCAAGGCTTCTTTGAGGTCCACCTCTGCTTCCCCGAACCTGCCGTGCTTGATGAGCGCGTCTCCCCGATTGTAGATGCCCTCGGCTTTGAAGATAACCTCCATGTCCGTGGGCAGCCCGGCTTCCTGGCGAGCGAGCAGGGCCAAGTAGTCGGCCCGGCGCTTGGGATCGTCTTCGATGATGAGTGCCGTCTTCGGCATCGATGCCGGTGCGTTCAGAGATGGGCCGGAAAGGACCGCCATCCTAGCGAAGGCCCTGGCGCTTGGCCAGCGAGACGTGCGCGATGCCCCCACCGGGTCCTGAGGAAGGAGGCAAGGGGGCGAAGGTGGGCCAAGCTTCGGGAACTGCGGCCATTTCCCTTGCTGGACCAGCAGGTGTCTGCTACAAGCGCGACGCTCATTTGCCCCTGGCACAAGACCTCCGTCGCCGGGCACGTAAAGGTGCCCGTCGGGGTTGGAAGGGGCCCTCTTGAGAGGCCGTTCTTCGAAAGGAGTCCACAGGTGAAAGGCAACGTCATCGTCGCGCTCATCGTCGGAGCCGCGCTTGGCTTCGTCGTCGGTCGGGCAACCGTCAAGGCCCCCGAAGACAAGAAGGTCGCCGCGGTCGCGGCCCCCACGGCTGCGCCCAAGCCGGCAGAGCGTCCTGCCGCGCCCGGAAACGTAGAGGACGCCAACGCCATCTACCGCGTGCCGATGGGAGACAGCCCGGCCTGGGGCTCGGCCACCGCCAAGGTCACCATCATCGAGGGAACTGATTTCGAGTGCCCCTTCTGCTCGCGCGCCAACGACACTCTCAAGCAGATCAAGCAGACCTATGGCGCGCAGGCAGTGCGCGTGGCCATCAAGCAGAACCCCCTGCCCTTCCACAAGAACGCCCACATGGCGGCCGAGGCCGCGCTCGCAGCCCACGAGCAGGGCAAGTACTGGGAGCTGCACGACAAGATGTTCGAGAACAACAAGGCGCTCGACCGCCCGAGCCTGGAGAAGTACGCACAGGAGCTGGGCCTCGACATGCCCCGCTTCCGGGCCGCGCTCGACCAGCAGAAGTTCAAGGACAAGATCGACGCCGAGCAGAAGCTGCTGCAGAGCGTGGGCGCGGGCGGCACCCCCGCGTTCTTCATCAATGGCCGCAAGGTGGTGGGCGCCCAGCCCTTCGAGACCTTCAAGAAGGTGATCGACGAGGAGATGAAGAAGGCCGAGGCGCTGCTCGCAGGGGGCGTTCCCGCCGCCGGGCTCTATGACGAGATGCAGAAGACCGCAGCCTCCGCCCCGGTCATGGTTCCCGGCCCCGCGGCAGCCAAGCCCTCGCCTCAGGCGCCCCCTCCCGCCGCCGAGGTCCAGAAGATCGACGTCCCCGAGTACAGCCCATTCGTCGGCCCCAAGCACGCCAAGGTGACCATCGTCGAGTGGTCCGACTTCCAGTGCCCGTTCTGCTCGCGCGGCGCCTCCACCATGCACGAGGTCGTCAAGGCCTACCCGGAGGACGTCAAGCTCGTCTTCCGCCACCAGCCGCTGTCCTTCCATCCCAATGCCGCACCCGCCGCCAAGGCGGCGATGGCCGCGGCGCGGCAGGGCAAGTTCTTCGAGATGCACGACAAGCTCTTCGCGGAGCAGAAGGACCTGGCGCCCGAGAAGTACCTGCAGTTCGCCAAGGAGCTGAAGCTCAACATGGCCAAGTTCAAGGCCGACATGGAGAGCGCCGAGATCGCCGAGCAGGTCCGCAAGGACTCGGAGCGGGGCAATCAAGTGGGAGCCAACGGCACCCCCACCTTCTTCGTCAACGGAAAGAAGATGGAGGGAGCACAGCCTTTCGAGACCTTCAAGCAGGAGATCGACAAGCAGATCGCCGTGGCCTTCGTCCTGATGATGGCCGGGACCAAGCTCCCCGACGTCTACGAGTAGATCACCAGCTTGGCCCCGCCCAAGCCCACGCTGGCGATCGGCGGCTCGCCAGTGATGGGCTCGAAGAACGCCAAGGTCCAGATCTTCGAGTTCTCCGACTTCCAGTGCCCCTTCTGCAGCAAGGCGCTCGAGCCGGTCAAGCAGATCGAGCAGGCCTACGGCGACAAGGTGGCCATCGTCTTCAAGCAGTACCCGCTCCCCTTC
>JACRCT010000259.1 GCA_016218885.1 Deltaproteobacteria bacterium
AGTGAACCGAAGGGGTGGTCCCCGGCCGCTTCACGCACCGCGCCTGGTAGTTGTTCCCCTGCGACACCTGGTGTGCCCTACCCCGATCGAATTCGATCGTCCAGGCGTGCGTGCCCTCCAGGTGGGCGACCGTCGAGGAGGTCCAGCAATGGTCGGACGACGTATTCGAGAAGACCGCAGAGTCAATGGATGGAGACCGGACCGACGAATCGACGATGCTCAAGAGCTCGATCGCGGTCGGCAGGCTCCAGCCTGTGGAGCCGCCCAGATACAGGTCGTGGCAGTAGCTCTTGGCCCCGTCCCAGTCGTAGGTCGGGTTGGCGGCGACCTGCTGCCATACGAGCCCGGTGACGTTGTCGGTCACGGTTCCGGCATCGGAAGCCGAGTAGTCCCTGGGGGCCTCCGGAGGGACCGGCCAGAGCGCCCACTCCGGCGACAGGGCGTCGGCCGGCGACGAGGCGTCGAGTCCGCCGGTGGCATCGGACCCGCTGGCGGAACCAGCGTCGGCCTGCCCCGCCGCATCACCGGAGGATGCCTCGGCCGCGTCGCCGAGCTCTGCGCCAGCGTCGGAAGGCTCGGAGCCCGGCACGCACTGCCCTTCGGAACAGAAGAAGCCTTCGGGGCAGCCCTGGGTCGCCCTCGCGCACGGAAACGGCTGGAGCTCGGAAAGGCCCTTGAAGCAGCCTCCAGCAGCGAGAGTCAGTCCGGCGCACGCCCCCAGGGTGGCGAGAGTTCGGGTCGGAATCCTCATGGCAGCGCCCCGCGCACAACCACCCCGGAGCCTCCGGAGAACGCGGCCGGCGCAACGGCGATTGGCGGCGGCGCATCGCCATGCCCCACGAGAAGAAGCACGACACCCGTCCCGAGCGAGACAAGTCCGCCGGCAAGGCACCCCCACGCGGAGACGTTGTAGACAGCCCCCCGATCGGCGGCCCTCTGAATCTCCAGCCCAGTGGCGAGGGCTCCGCCCTGAACGACCCGGTTCTGGTGATCGCCCAAGAGCGCGAAGACACCTGAGGCAAGCAGCCCGACGCCCCCTAGCGAAGTGAGGGCAATCCCCGATGTCTTCAGGGCCCTCCCCCCACTCCGTTCGGCTGAATCGTTCACCGTCAGAGCAGGCAGCGGCAGTGTTCCTGCAGCGCTCGCCGGTGTCGGAACCGCCAGAACCGCGCTGCGCTCGGTGACCGTTCCTTCGGCGATGGAGAGCGCCTCTTGCCAGGCCTCCCCGCTCGGCAACGAGATTCGCACCTCATGGCTCCCCACTGCGATCGGAAGCTCCACGGGCGTCTTCCCGATCGGAGCACTGTCGATGGTTACCTGGGCCCCCGCCGGAGTCGACGTCAGGCGAAGCACGCCTTGCACCGGCTCTAGCACGAGAACCACCGATGCCTTTCCATCCACCGGCACGATCGTCTCGGTCGGGCGACTTCTCCAGGCGCCATCCGCCGAGCTTGCCTCCACCAGGTGGCGCCCAACGACGATCCGCTTACGAATCGGCGGGCTGACCGCCGTAGCCGCATCGACGCGCACGAGCGCCGGCCGGTCGACGTCCACCTCGAGCACGCCCGTCAGCTTCTCCCGAACCTCAGTGAAGCGTCGGACGAGCCGCTCCTTGATGCGGGTGGGGTCGACTTCCGTAAGCGGGTCCGCGCGCAGCGCCGCCACGAACTCCGCCTCGGCGGCCGCGACCTTCCCCAGGCTCGCGAGGGCGAGCCCCAGAAAGAGGTGGGCGCGGGACCGGGTTGCCGGCGTCGCGGCCCGAGCCGCTGCTCGCCGCAGGGTGGCTTCGGCCTGCCTGAACTCTCCCGCTTCGAACAGGGAAACGCCCTTCTCCACCGACGCCTGAACATCGGGCGGAGCGGGCGAGGCAATCAGGAGCACTGCGATCAGGCAGGGCATTGTCATGGCCGCTCCGGACACTCCAGGGCAATCCGCCGCTGCTCGCCCTCCTGGAGGCGAACGGTCTGCGTCCGCTGGCAGGCGGAATCGAGCGAGCCCACCACGCGCACCACATGCTCTCCCGGGTCGAGCCCGGTCAGCCGCGCGGGGGTCTCGTCCACCATCCGCCCATCGAGGTAGACCTTACTCAAGGTTTTCGAGGTCACGACGAGCGTCGCCGGCCTGGGTTTCGACGCCGCGCTGACCTTGGGCGTGGCAGGCTCGAAGGGGATTGCAGCGATCGGCGGCGCCACCGGCTCGGCGCGTATGGCTGGTTCGACCGGCCGTCTCTCAACGCTCTCGGTCCGAGTCAGTGCCGCCGCGGGGGCCGACTGCTCCGACGGAATCGGACCGGTCCCCTGGGCCGAAGCGCTCGATCGCGACGAGAGGTAGGCGCCGGCGGTGGCCCCGAGCACCAGCAGCGCGACGGACGCCACCGCCGGAGCGAGCCAGCGCCGCACGGACTTCCCGGGCTTCCCTGCACCGTCCCCCGACGAGAGCTTGGGCGCCGAGGCCCCTCGCTCACCCACGAGCGCGGCTTTCGGTTTTGGAGACAGCACGGTAGCGGCAAGCTCATGAGCCGGCGTGAAGCGGATCCGCTCTGGCTGAGCCAGCAGGTTGAACCGGGTGGCGAGCTTCGACCGCTCCTCGTCCGGCAGGCTGTCGACGAGCGCGCGGGCGAACGATGCCATGTCGACGAACCGATCACCTGGGCTCTTGGCGGTAGCACGTCCGACTGCCGCCGCGAGCGACCCCGGCACCCCCGGAACGATCGAAGCCAGCGACGGCAGCTCGAAGGAGCAGACGGCGTGG
>JACRCT010000251.1 GCA_016218885.1 Deltaproteobacteria bacterium
ACCTGCGCCATGGCTCCTCCGGGACGCACTGGTACCCAGAAGGGCTCGCGGACCCCACGTGACCAGGAACTCGTGCAGCTCATCACCGTAGAGGCCCGCGAGGGGGTCTGCCTCGAGGCGCCGGCAATGAAGCGACAGCCGCGCCGTAGAGACGGGAGACGGAGACGGGTACTTCTCTCTCCCATGGAGTGAAACATGTCGAAGCTCTCGCTGATGCTCGCCGCGCTCGCCCTCGCCACCCCCGCGGCTTCCCTCGCCGACGAGGTGAAGATCAACTGCGACCTGAAGGCCGACAAGGACGACGTGGTCATCAAGGGCAAGGACGTGGTCATCGAGGCCGGGCGCAAGGTAAAGGACGCGGTGGCGGTGGACGGCAACGTGCTCATCAAGAAGGGCGCCAAGGTGAAGAGCGCAGTCGCGCTCAAGGGCAAGGTGACCCTCGAGGCCGGGGCCACGGTCGAGGACAGCGCCGTCGCCCTCGGCGGAACGGTCGAGGTCGGCGAGGGCGCGCGCGTCGGCGGCAGCAGGGTATGGGTCGACCAGGGGATCCATGTGATCGACGAGAAGGGGGCGAAGGTGGACCTCGACTTGTCGGTCAACGGCTCGAGCCTGTCGAAGCTCGTGCTGAACGCCATACTCAAGGACATCCGCAGCTGCCAGATCGAGCAGGGGCGTTGAGGTCAGAGCGCGGCCTTGCGCACCTTCAAACTGGAGCTCTCAGCGCCGCAGCTCCTCCGGAATGCACTCCTCCGGAGCGGCGGAGTGCTCGCGCACGACCTCGAGCGTGACCGCGAATTCGAGCAGCTCGTACCTGAAGAGGCCAGAAGGTGCAGTTGGTCTTCAAGTCGCGTAGCACTGGTTGCAGGAGACGCCGCTCGTACCACATCGAAGCGCCACAGTTCGCCGAGCTCGGCACTCAGGTCGCGGTCTTCGGCCCCGGGGACACCCAAGCTCGCCCACGCCACCGGCGAATACGTCCCGGTGGAGGACCTGGTGCGCTGCTCCGAGGTGCTCTCCAGGGCGATCACGCAGTTCTGCGGATAGCGATCCCCGGAACCGCGAAGCGCCGTCCCTCTCCGCCGTCAGACAAGTGGCAATCAGCGCGCCAGCCCTTTGGCTTCGATCGTTGCGGACAGCCGGTCCGCGGTCTTGCTGAATTGCCTCTCGAGGTCCTCGGGGAGGCGGTGCTCCGCCACAAGGCGGGCGATGCCGTCGCGGTTTCTGCTCCACCGCTCCAGCACCGAGCTTTCCATGGCGCGGTTTCCATGCGGGGCCAGTCTCACCACCGCTTGGGGCTCGATGCCATAGAACCTGCGAACGTAGTCCTCGATGACGTACTTGTGCTCCGCACCAAAGACGAAGAGCACGCGCTGAGCGCCCGTCTCCAGCGCTTTGCGCAGGCAACGCTTGACGATGATCTGATTCCTCGTTTCCCAGAAGCCGGCCGCGGCTTCGGTCCCAAGATGAATCATGCGGTCATGGATGGCGCGCACTTGCGCCTGGGTCTCCTTGCTGTGCCAGAACTCAAAGGAGCCGCGACCACTTGCCATTAGCTTTGGCATGAAGTCACTGTACACAGCACTGAAAGCCTTCTTCTCCTCTGGCGACATCTCCTTCTCGATCGCCACCGTCTGCATCGAAGCCAAGTCGGGCCGCCAGTCGGCGGGCCAGAACTTGGCACCCGCTAGCTCGGCGGCCTTCTCGACCACCGCAATCTCCCAGGGATACATCGCCTCTCGCGCACCCTGGTGGTCTTCGACAGTCACCTCACCGCATACGAGGTTGGGCTGCATGGCGACGATCTGGTCGCTGAGATCGGAGTAGGAATACCCGAAGCTCTCCTTCTCGTGGAAGTCGTGAACGGCTCCAAGAACGAAAACCACTGGCGAGCCACCCGCTTTCGCCAATAGCGCACCGGCAGGGTCGATACGAACCTCTGCATTGGCACAGCCACCCAATACCCAAAGGACGGAACTAAGCAGAATCGAACGCACCTAGGATCTCCTGGGGCTTGTCGTCGGATGGAAGCCCGCTGGCAGGCAAGGCAATTGATACCCGGAGCGCTCCAGGCTTTCAAGCGGATGGGCGAAGGTGCCGGCGAGCTCTCAGCGTCGCAGCTCCTCCGGGATGCACTCCTCCGGAACGGCGAAGTGCTCGCGCACGACCTCGAGCGTGACCACGAACTCGTGCAGCTCGTACCCGTAGAAGGTCACGTCCCCAATCGCGCTCTGCGGATTCTTGCTCAGATGCTCGGCCAGCGTGCGGCACCCGATCTCCACCGAGCGCCGCAGACCGAGATTCCCGGTCCCCGCTCCGAGCGCCACCATCGCCACGCTCACCTCCTTGGCCCCCAGCTCCTCCACCGCTTGCCAGAGATTCCGGCACCCGCGCTCGATGGTCTCCTCGGTCGGGAAGGACGAGCCGGTGAACCCCTGCCGGTAGTCCATCACCGCCACGTGGGCGACCCAACGCGCCTTGGGATGCGAGCCGGCATCGGTGACGAGCACCTGCCCAGGCTCCATCGGGCCGTTGAAGCGGTCTTGCAGCGCCTGCTGGATGCGCTTCTGGTATCCCGCACCACAGGCCCGCCGGATCGCCCCGGAGACCCCAGTGCCGAGCGCCGCATTGGTGTTCGAGGCGTTGACCAGCAAGAGCGCTTCGCCCTCAGTCAGGTCGCCCTGCGCCACCCGGATCGTCCGCGCCATGGCTCGCCCTCCTGGATAGTGTCAGCATGACACTCGCTGGAGTGAGCGGCAAGCCAAGCGTCCTGGCGGCGGGGCCACGCACTGAAAGGGCGGGCTCGGCGGCCCGCCCCTTCAGCCTTCTCGTTTCTCTTCCGATACGGCCTGGTTAGTGGCAGGAGCACCCTTGGCCGGTGGCGTTCAAGTTGGTCACGCCGTTCACGTGGTTGGCCGGCTGCACGAACTGGTTCGACGCGTTCACCGTCGGGTGGCAGCGCGAGCAGGTGTAGTTCTCGTGCGGCCCTGCGGTGTGGGTGAAGACGCCCTCCTCGGCCGAGTAGCCCGGGAAGCTGCCGCTGGGCGGCATGGCGTGGCAGGTCCCACACGCATCCTGGGTCCCGTCGACCTGG
>JACRCT010000252.1 GCA_016218885.1 Deltaproteobacteria bacterium
GGACCCGCAGTCCCTCCAGCCCTTCGAGAGCCTGGCTCCTCGCGCGAGCTCGACGCGCGTCGAGCCGCCGAGGCCGCGGTTCCGCGCGAGCGCGCCCCGCGACGACGTGTCCTCGATCATCACCAGGCTGGGCCCGATTCAGGTCGGCGCCGACGAGGTGCTGCAGGCGGGCGAGGTCCCGGCGGGCAGGCTCACGCTGCACTCGCCCGAGGGGCACGAGCGGCTGGCGGTGGGGTTCGCGGCGCTGGACCGCGGGGTGGTGCTCGGCCGGTCGACCCGCTGCGCGGGGCACGAGGCGCTCTCCGAGGACGGGATCTCCCGCGTCCACGCCATCCTCCTGCGACGCGACGGGACCATCTTCCTGGCCGACGCGGGCAGCAAGAACGGCACGTGGCAGGGCGAGACGGAGCTGCGCTGCACCCGCCTGGTCCCGAAGACCGAGTATCGGCTGGGCCTCAACGCGACCTTGAAGTGGGAGCCGGGCTGAGGCGACGCGGACGAACGACGGAACCGCGGAGGGCGCGGAGCGTCTGGCTCAGACCTGGCCGCGAGCCCCTCGCTGGCCCGCCGCCTTCACGAACCCCAGCCCACATCCCGAGCCCGTTTTCGGAGAGGATGCTCCCCGCAGAGACGCCAAGGAGCGCAGATGCGCACGATCGCTGCCCTGATCCTGCTGACCGGCATCCCCTCGGCCAGCCCCATGGACCCGCCGCCGGCCTGGCTTCCGCTCCCCGAGGGCTACACGCAGACCTCCGGGTTGCACCTCGCCTTCAACCGGGACGAGCTCCGCTGTCCGCGTCCTGACTCGCGCGACGGCGGGGAGGTGAAGGTCGAGGGCGAGCAGTGGCGCTTCAACCTGAGAGGCCCGATGGCCGCAGGCCAGAAGCCCGAGCCGCGGGAGGCCGTCTTCCCGCTGTTCCAGAAGAAGCTCGAGGCGGAGGGGTGGAAGTACGTCTCGCGGCCCCCGTTCGGCTGCTTCCACTGGGTGAAGGGCGGGAAGGAGGCCTGGGCGGACCTCGGGGTATTCAGCTCCCAGGACGTGCGGATCCGGGTGCTCGAGAAGGGGCTGATCGGCCGCGCACTCGACCTCCCCGAGCCAGCGGTCGAGCCGAAGCCCTGGAAGGAAGGCGAGGCGCCCGAGTACCTGGCGCCCTACCCGGGCGGGAAGCTGGCCCAGGCGAAGATCGCCCCGAAGACGGGCTTCGAGGTGACCCGGCCCAGCGACCCCGAGCGGACCTGGGTCGGCTCGCCGATGCTGTCGGTGAGGTACGAGCTCCCGCGGGACCTCTCGGTCATCGAGTTCGACACCGTCTTCGTCGCCGCGCTCGAGAAGGCCGGCTGGGCGCTGCTGGGGCACACCCCCGCGGCGGTGACCAGCGGCGGCGCCGTCTTCTGGGCGCACTACACGAAGAAGGGCCGCGATCTCTGGATGGCGGGGAGCATGACCTCGGAGCACCTCGCCGTCAGCATCGCCGATGTCGGCATGGCAGCCGCGAGCCGAGCGCTGAAGGACGCGCTGGACAAGCAGGGCCGGGTGGCGCTCTACGGCATCTACTTCGATCTCGACAAGGCGACGCTCAGGAACGAGTCCGAGCCGACGCTGCAGCAGGTCCTCGCCCTGCTCAAGGGCGAGCCGAAGCTGGCGCTCAAGGTCGAGGGCCACACCGACAACACCGGCGCCCGGCCCCACAATCAGACGCTCTCGGAGGAGCGCGCGGCCAGCGTAAAGGCCTGGCTCACTGCGCACGGCGTGGACGCGGCGCGGCTGGCCACCGTCGGGTTCGCCGACACCAAGCCGGTCGCCGACAACGCCACTCCGGAGGGACGGTCGAAGAACCGCCGGGTCGAGCTGTCCAAGCCTTGAGTCGCCGGAGCCTGGACCGGCTCGCGCCCTCGAGGTCCTTGACCATCACCTCGTCGCCCGGTTCCGCCAGGTGCTGGTGGGCCTTGCCTGGTCGAGCGGCAGGGCCATGGCTGAGGCGAGCTGCAGGGCAGCTGGGCGCGCGGCTTGGCCCAGCGCGACTATCGCCTCGTCGAGCTTGATGGTTTCGCGCTGGCGGCAATCAGCCCGCCATAAAGCACGCTTCGATGCGGTCGCCGACTTGGCGGTACCCGGAGACCGGGTTTTGGGTCGGACACCACAACCCTATTCAAACTCCCTGACAAAGGTCCAGCCAGAGGAGCCTTGTCGCGCACGAAGCTTTGCGCCCACGCACGCCACCCCATACGAACGCCCATAAAAGTTGACCGCAATGGGATGTATCCGAAAGAGAAAGCCATCGGGAAGTTGCTCGACGGCGATCTGGTTCACGAGCTCCTTTGCCCCCACGCCATCGGACTTGATTATTGGCCCGTTGCTTCCTTGGCAATGGGCACCAACTGAGAACAGCGCTTCGGCGTCTGGCCGAAGCACCGCCCTGCGGTGTCTGAGGCACTCCGGAGATCGGGCCCGCGCTTCGTCCAGTGCCAATAATGCAAGTTGACATCGCTCGGAGTCACCGAAACGAAAAGGCCCCGCGTCGGGAGGCGCTGTAGACCACGTTCTGGTACACCCAACGAAGAGGGTGGCGAGCCCGAGAAGTCGTATTGGGCGCATCGCGGTCCTCCAGCGGCACCATGGTTAGTCCATGATTCGAGTTCAGACGGCCGCTCGCACCCCACGCCGGCCGAGCGCCGTCAGGTCAACGTGTAGCGGGGAGGCGAGAACAAGGCTCCGCTTCCCCACTTCCAACGAGTGCTCCCATCCGGTTCCCTGTCCACCGTGGTCGAGGTCGACTCTATCGCCGCTTTCCCCTTTGCGCGAGCGGCGCCGCAACTCGACCTTCGCCCTCCCGGCGCCCGCCTCGCGGGTGTCTCCTACGCTTCGAACCGGCC
>JACRCT010000282.1 GCA_016218885.1 Deltaproteobacteria bacterium
CGCCCTTGTAGCGCCACTGCATCCAGCGCCCTGAGTTGGAGAGAGAGCCCTCCTTCTCCACCGACGAGGCCGCCGGAAGGACGAAGACCTCGGTCTGGATGTCCTTGGGGGCGATCCCCAGCGTGGGGTCCTCGAAGAACCACCCGGTCTCATTGGGGAAGATGTTGACGTTGACCAGCCAGTCGAGCTTCGCCAGCGCCTGGCGCGTCTTGGTGGCGTTGGCGCCCGAGCAGGCCGGGTTCATGCCCCAGGCGAAGAAGCCCTTGATATCGCCGCGGTACATGGCGTCGAAGAGGTTCAGCCAGGAGTAGTTCCCGCTGTCCTCGAGCTTGGGCAGCCAGCCGTAGCCGAAGTCGTTCTCGGGCGTGGCGGCCTCGCCGTACATCGACTTGAGCAGGCTCACCATGTACTTGGGGGTGTTCGCCCACCAGTTGGCGCTGGCCTTCCCGACGGCCGCCGGCGTATTGGCCTTGAGATAGGCCGCCAGAGTGGTTTGCGACGCCTTGGGTGCCTTGAGGTACCCCGGCAAGATGTGGAAGAGCAGCGCGTGGTCGGTCGAGCCCTGGACGTTCGACTCTCCGCGCAGCGCGTTGATGCCTCCGCCGGCGCGCCCCATGTTGCCCAGCAGGGACTGCACGATGGACATGGCGCGGATGTTCTGCACGCCCACGGTGTGCTGCGTCCACCCCATGGCGTACATGATCGTCCCCGCCTTGTCCGGGGCGCCGGTGGCGGCGAAGGCGGCGTAGACCTTCTCGAGGTCGGCCACCGGCGTGCCGGTGACGTCGGAGACCGAGGCCAGGTCGTAGCGCGCGTAGTGCCGCTTGAGCAGTTGGTAGACGCAGCGCGGGTCGGTGAGCGTCGGGTCGCGTTTCGGCTCTCGCGCCGCGGCCAGCTGGGCCGCCCGCTCGTGCTCGGCGCGAGCCTGCTCCGTCATCCCCTGCGGCTTGGCCGCCGGGTCCACGCTGTGGAACTGGTAGGACCAGCTCTTCTCGTCGTAGCTGTGCTTCGCCTCGTCGAAGCCGCTGAACAGGCCGGTGCTCGGCTCGAAGGCATATCCCTCCTCGATCAGGAAGGACGCGTTCGTGTAGTTGAGCACGTAGTCCTTGTGGATGAGGTCATGGTCGAGGATGTACTTGATCATCCCCCCCAGGAACGCGATGTCGCTGCCCGAGCGCAGCCGGGCGTAGAGGTCGGCGTGCGCCGAGCTCTTGGTGAAGCGGGGGTCGACGCTGATCACCTTCGCGCCGTGCTCCTTGGCCTTGAGCACCCAGCGGAAGCTGACGGGGTGGTTCTCGGCGGGGTTGGCCCCCATGATCAGGATGCAGTCGCTGTTCTTGAGGTCGATCCAGTGGTTGGTCATCGCCCCCCGACCGAACGAGGCCGCCAAACTGGCGACCGTGGCCGAGTGTCATATCCGAGCTTGGTGCTCTATGTAGACCAGCCCCATCGACCGCAGCATCTTCTGGTAGAGCCAGCACTCCTCGTTGTCCATCGCGGCGCTGCCTACCGAGGCGATGGCGGTGGTGTGCTGGAGCGGCTGCCCCTTGTCGTCGGCGGCGCGGAAGGTGGCGTCGCGCGTCTTCTTGATGCGCTGGGCGATCTCCTTGGCGGCCCAGCCCCAGTCCTTCTTCACGAACCCGCTCGCGCCCGGGGCCCGGTAGAGCACCTCGCGCAGGCGGGTCTCGCCGTTGGCCATCTGCGAAAGCGAGGCCCCCTTGGGGCAGAGCGTGCCCTCGTTGATGGGGTGGTCGGGGTCACCCTCGACGTTGGTCACGGCCCAGCGGCCGTCCTTCTTCTCGGAGGTGACGATGCTGGAGCAGCCGACCGCGCAGTACGGACAGATCGTGGTCGTGAGCCGCCCTCGAGCCACCGAGGTCGCCTTCTGGCTGGCCCACGCCTTGGTCGGGGCCAGATCGACACCGAGGAAGCCGAGCAGGCCTCCCGCGCCCAGAAAACCTCTTCGTGAAATCTTCATCGACTCCACTCCCTTGGCCCGTTGGTGCGTTTCACGATTCCGCGGAAAGGGGCGCATGGGAATGGATTTGGCGAATCAAGTCAAGCAGGTACTGTCCGATTCGTGACTGGCGATAACGGCGGCGGCGGGGCGTCTGCCGGGAGCTGTGACTCTGGGTGAGGGCAACCCCTGCGCTCTGGCCGCGTGCAAGACGTTGGGGCAGGGATGGCCAACCGCCCCGGGCGGCCGAGGCGCGGTCGACCGGCTGCGGCTGGCGAGCAGCGAGGGCGCGCTCCTCGAGCTAAAGAGGTGGCTGCTTGACCACGCAGACCATCACCGCTCTGGCGGCGCGAGTGCTGCTACTTCAAACCCTCGAGAAGGCCGTCGCGCACCTGCTGCCAGACCTCGCGGCCCGCTGCCCACTTGTCCTTGCGGAACCTCTCGGCCCAGGCGTCGAGCGGGGCTCCGCTTCAGCCCCTCGCTCCGCCGATCGCCCCCTAGCCGCTGCTCGTGAGTGGGCTCGGGGCGACCGGGCCTTGGTGGAGTTCTTGGTAACGACTTGAGCGAAAGCAGGGCAGAATCCCGCCTGTCATGGGTCGCGCAGCGAGCGCCATCGCGCTCCTCTTCTCGATGCTCACCACCTCCGCGGCGCGGGCTGAAGGCCCCGACGGCGGATGGGCCGACTTCTCCTTGCCATCCTGCCTCCCCAGCCCAGCGCAGGGCGCTGGAGCACCTGATGCGGGCACCGCCACCGCAGGGGACGCCGGCGCTTGTCCGGACCTGGCGATCCTGGCGGCGGCGGACCAGGCCGACCTTCGCTTGCGCGAGGCCGACGAGTGCGACCCGGAAGAGCTCGCGCGCCTGGCCGAGGCGGTGAAGATGTTCGACTCCTGCGCGGGCAAGAGCAGCCCTGCCAAGAGCTGGGTCTTCCCCGTCGCCAACATCAGCCCAGCCCTGGCCATCGGCGGAGCCGGCGGAAGCGGCTACGTGCGCAACCCGGGGATCAAGTGCTTCGTCAGCAAGGGGGCGGGGCACCCCGCGCACGATCTCTTCGTCCACGACCATCGCCAGTCGAGCCGCGACAAGGAGGGCCGCCGGTTTCCCGCCGTGGCGGTCGAGGACGGGTACGTTCTGGTCGCCCGCGATGGCTGGCAGCCGGGTGACGAGCTGAAGGGCGGAAACTACGTGATGCTCTACCTTCCCGGACGCCAACAGATCGCCTACTACGCCC
>JACRCT010000292.1 GCA_016218885.1 Deltaproteobacteria bacterium
GGATGCCCAGGGTGTTGGTGAGGGCGAACTCGGCCTCGACGCGCTTGCGCACCCGCATCGACTCGGTGGTCATGTTGCCCAGGGGGCTGTCGCCGCCGGTGGAGGAGTTGCGGCGCACGATGTTGCGCGGGGCGTAGGCGAAGATGCGGGTGAGGGCGAAGGTCTGGTCGAGCTTGGTGACGTAGGGCTGCAAGAGGGCCGTCGTGGGCCGGTCCTCGAGGCGCGAGCAGCGCTCGGTGCGGGCCAGGCAGTCGTCGGGCAGCCAGCGGTCGCAGTCGAAGGTCCAGAAGTCGCGGTCGTACTTGTCGACGCAATCGACCTTCTGATCTTCGCTCAGGCCGTTGTTGGTCATGCTCTCCCAGAAGCGGTCGCGGCACAGGCGCTTGTCGGGTCCGGTCTCGCTGACCGCGGGCCGGGTGACGATGAGCGAGCGGAACTGGTCGTACTGCACGCCGGCGCGCCAGGCGCGGGCCTGGTCGTCGCACCAGATGGAGTCCACCGGGAAGGCGTGGAAGTCGTGGGCGACGATCTCCGCGCCCTCGAGCTTGCGGGTGGCGTCGGCCTTGTCGTCGGGGAACTGCAGCGACAGCTCCAGGCGGCCCAGGTACTTGGCGAAGGCGCCGGGGTGGCTGATGATCACCGGCCGCCCGGAGGGATCGCGGATGACCTGCGGCGGGTTGAGCACCACGTGGAGGTGCCCGCCCTCGATCAGGTCGATGCCGCTCACGCCGGGGATGAAGACCCGGATCGTGCCGTCGAGGAAGGTGCACTGCGCCCGGTCGGCGACGCCCTCGGCCTGGCAGGTCTCCAAGGGTGGCTCGAGCTGCACCCAGCGCGAGGGATCGCTCTCGGCGCGCTCCAGGAACTGCTTCGCTGACTTGTAGGGGTAGTAGGCGTCGTAGCCGGTGATGAGGTCCTGGTCCTCGGTGAGCCCGAGGTGGGAGAGCACGAGTAGCAGGTCGACGTTGGGCCGCGGCAGATCGACGTAGGCGCGGGCGGTCTCGTTGGGCTCGAGCGGGGTGGCCTGCACCGAGTTGCCGCCGTCCACCAGGCCGTACATCGAGCCGATGGAGGCCATGCCCAGGATGCCCACGCGCACGCCACGGACGTTGGTGACGGTGTAGGGCGCGGAGAGGGTGTCGAAGCCGGGGGCGCTGGCCTGTCCGCGGTTCTCCCACCAGTAATTGGCGGCCAGCAGCGGGAAGCTGCCGAAGCGGGCGATCTTGTCGGCGAAGTTCATCACCCCCTTGTCGAACTCGTGGTTGCCCATCACCACGCCGTCGTAGCCCATCAGCGAGACCCAGCGCACCTCGGGCTCGCCATCGGAGGCGTTGAAGATGGGCCCGCCCTGCATGTAGTCGCCGGAGTCGATGAGGATCGAGCGGTCGGCGCGAGCCTTCTCGCGGCGGATGAGCGCCGCCAGGCGTGCCGCGCCGCCGTAGGGCGGGGCCTCGGGGGCCAGCCCGAGATCGGCGTCGGTCTTGAGCGGGGCCAGCTCGTAGGGCAGCAGCCGCGAGTGGATGTCGCTGGTGTGCAGGACCGAGAGCCGGACGGTCTGGCCCGCCAGGTTCGGCTGCTCACCCTTGTCGACGGGGAGGCAGGCCGAAAGGCAGACCGATGCTGCGAAGGCGACGGAAAGGTTGGCTGGGCGCACTGCGTACCTCTTCCTCAGTCGTTACGCGACCGCGCGCCCCCCGAATTCTTGGCCGGAGATGCGCCGGCGCGAAACGCAGCTTGGGCACCGGCAAGGCAGGCGACCGTACGAGGTTCGCCCCAGGGGTGTCAAGCGTCCAACGGTGCAGCTGGACGCACAGAGTGGAGGGGGCCCCGACGGGTGGGTCGGCGCTGCGCCCTGTCGAGAATTTCGCCAGCGGGAATGGGGGGTTCGAGGCGGCGCGGCCTACTTGCGCCGCGCGGTCTGGTGCAGCTCGAGGACGATCTCGCCATCCTTGAAGACGCGCACCGCGCCGCTGGTCTGGCTGACCACGATGGCGACCGCCTTGGTCTCCATGGTCATCGCCGCGCTGCCCGCGTGGCGGGCGCCGAGCCCGAGCGGGACCTTGGCCTTGTCCGAGCTGGCCTGCAGGTAGCGCCCGGCGGCGAGGACCACCCCGTCCTCGCGGATGATGAAGGCGCCGTCGAGGATGGCGAAGGTCTTGACCGCGTCGCGGATCTTGGGGTCGAGCACGTTGCGCTCGGCCTCGCTGATGCCCTGGAAGGGGTTCAGGGTCAGCTGGCGGCTCTTCTCCATCACCGCCGTGGAGTCGCCGACGACGATGATGGTGCCCACCGAGTGGCCCTCGTAGCCTTGCTGGCCCACCTCCATGGCCAGCTGGATCAGGGCCTCCACCACCTGGGAGTTGAAGTCGGAGCCGAGGTTCATGGCGTCGACGGTGACCACCTGATCCTCGAGCTCCTCGCCGAAGTTGATCTTGATGAGCGTGTCGACGGCGCGGGCCTCTCCGTGGCCGGTCAGGCACAGGACCGTCTCGCCCTCCTTGAGGAGGTTCTCGGACGCGGCGGCGATGAGGGCGACCTTGACCTTCTCCACCCGGGCATAGCCATAGGAGGGGATGGCGACCGCCTGGTAGTGCTGCGCCTTGAGGTCCTCGGCCGCCTTGTCGCTGGTCACGGCGTAGATTAGCTTCTTCTTCAACGGCCGGCCGCGCATGTCGCCTGTGGACAGCGGGTGGTCGCTGATGAAGAGCAGGTGGTCGACGTCGCTCTTGCCGGCCAGAGTCAGCACTGAGCGGAGGAACTCGCGGTCGAACTTGCTGACGTCGGCCATGGCGGTCCGGGAGGGTGGGGGAAAGGTGGAGTGACGGAGGGTCCGAAAGCTAACCTCAGCGCCGGGGCCCTGGCAAGCGGACGTCCGGTCCCTTGCCCAGATCGGGAGACAAAGGACGCATCCTGCTCAAGTGCCTTGACAATTGTCGCGAGCGTCTTGTAGAAGGGTCGGCTTCTTTTTGAGGGGTCGCTCAGGCACCGTCTTGAGGTGCCGGGGGTTATTCGCTTGAACCAGAAGGACATGAAGCGCTTCAAGAAGATGCTCGAGGAGAGCAAGAAGCAGCTTCTCAACTCCGCGAAGAAGACGTTGATGGAGGAGAGCAATTTCGACACCGACGACCTCCCGGACGAGATCGATCTGGCCTCGTCCGAGTACAACCAGTCGATGGTGTTCCGGCTGCGCGATCGGGAGAAGTTCCTCCTCAAGAAGATCGACAAGGCCCTGGCGCGAATCGAGGAAGGCTCATTCGGCATCTGCGAGCGCTGTGAGGAGGAGATCAGCCTCAAGCGGCTCGAAGCCCGGCCGGTGACCACCCTCTGCATCCGCTGCAAGGAGGAGCAGGAGAAGAAGGAGAAATCCTGCGGCTAACGCTCCGGCTTCACCCTCCCTGATTCCCAAGCTCGAGCGGCGGCGCCGGTGACGGCGCCGCTTCGCTTGTTGTTTGGGTTCGACCGGAACCTGAAACCTCTCGCGTTCGCCGACTGCCCGGGGGTTGAACGTTGCCCGGTGGTCTTCGTGGCGGTCGACGAAACGCACTTGGGCTCTGACCCCTACTCGGCCAATTGAGGACTCACCTCGCTCGGGCGCAATGCAGCTCCTGATCGAGAGTCCACCTCGCGGCTGGGCTTCGGGGCCCAGCCGGCGTCAGCCGCCTTCGTGCAAATAGCCGGGGGCTTGAGCCTGAGCCCCCGTGTCGGACGCGAGGCCTCGTGCATTCCGATGCTGGCCCGGGGCTTAAGCCTCGGGACGACCGGTTCGACTGGCCCGGTACTACGCCGCCAGCTCGAACTTGAGCAGGTGGCGTCCCACGAGCAGCTGGTCGCCATCGGTGACGGGCGCGTGGGCGTCGATGCGCACGAAGGTGCCGTTCGACGAGCCGA
>JACRCT010000293.1 GCA_016218885.1 Deltaproteobacteria bacterium
AAGTCCTCCTCCCGCACCACCTCGCCCTTGGGGTCGAAGTAGCGAAAGCGCCCTTCCCTCTTCCCTTCGCGGTATTCGCCCCGTCCGCTCACCTTGCCGTAGCACTCCACCTGCGCCCAGCCACCTTGGCGCACTTGGTCGCCGCGCTCGCACCACTGCTCGTACTGCCTGTCGATCTTCTTGCTGGCTTCCTCGACCCATCGGGCGCCCTCAGGGCACGGCATGACGAAGACCCGCCGTCCTTGGCTGCCATAGGTCATGGCTTCGCCCGGCTCGCCGGAGGCGTCCCACGTGAGCCACAGCCCAATACGCTGGTCACCGCGAATCGTTCCGCGCTCGATGGGTGTGCCGTCTTCCCGCCATGAAGTCCACACTCCGTCGAGGAGACCATCGCGATAGGTCCCCTCGGAGAGCGGCCGGCCATTGGCGTGCCACTTCTTCACTGGCCCCTGGCGGCGTCCAGACCGGGAGGTGACCTCCTCCGCCAGCGTCCCGTCCGGCCAGTAGGTGCGTTGCACCTCGGACCCGCCCTCGAGACTGGTCTCGCGATGGATGGCGCCATAGGAGTCGTAGGACACGTCCCCCGGCTCGTGCTTGCCGTCCTGCCAATGCTCGACGGAGATGGGCAAGCCATCCAGCCACCAGCCCACCGTCGGACCGCCGCGCACCCACGACCGCTTCTCGCATATGGTCACTGCACGGCCAGAGAGAGGCTCCTCGACCTTCGCCTCGTTTGGATTGGCACAGGGCGCGAGCACCCCGTTCGAAAACTCGAACTGCGCGCCCGGCTGGCCGCCTTTGCCGAACCAGCGAGAAAGCGCGTGACGCACTCCGCCTCGGTAGCGGCTCTCCTCGGCGAGCTTTCCGCTCGCGTGGAAGGTCCGCCACAGCCCGTCGCGCTCGTCAGCGAGAAACTGGCCCTCCATCTCCGGCGTGCCATCGGGATGCCACGAGCGCGTAGGGCCTTCGCGGCGGCCGGAGCGATAGGTGATCTCGCGGGCCTTGCCCCCATGGGGATGCCAGAAGGTCCAAAGGCCTTCGCGCGCGCCGTCGCGGTACTCCCCCGCGCCCCCCAGCGAGCCCGTGAAGTGCCACTCCTGCGCCGGCCCTTCGCGGGTCCCGTCCGGGCGCGCGCAGCAGACCTCCTCGCCTTCGGGCGGGGCAAGGCCCTGCAGCGCTGTTCCTGGCGGACAGGCGACCACTGGGGACGGTATGGCAGCGAGGAAGAAGAGTGCTGTCGTGCAGGCAAGGCTCATGGTGCGACGGCACTGCGCAATCTTTGTGCCGGGGTGCCGATCCCTTGGAGCAGCGAGAGCAGCACGCCAGGTGATTTACGAAGTGCAACGCCGCTATCCCAATCGCCCTTGGCGTCGTCAGTCCTTGCGCGCGACCTGGGTCGGCTGATTGCGGCGGTCGGGCTTGGGGATGTGGGGCTTCATGAACCCCACGGGCACGGGGATGACGATGAGAAGAAGGACGAAAACGGTCTTCAAGAACAGCTTCAGGAGGCGAAGGCAGAACCGGCCCAGCAGCCTCCACCAGGGCAGCTTCTCGCGCACGAATGGCATGGTGATGCTCCGTCGTTGAGCAGGCAATCCGAGGATTTCGGGTACGAGCCTCGGAAGGGCTCAGCGCAGGAGCGCGGCGTGGAAGAGGTAGAGCTTCCGGGCGGGCCCGGGAGGCCGCGCCTCGGGGACGCCGCCCCGCAGCTTCAAGGGGTCCCAGACAGGAATCCGCCGAGCGCGAGGAAGCGGGAGCTGCGCGCTCTGCCGCTGCAGGGATGCGGTGCGAACCCGGGCCGCTGCCTGGAGACGGACGACGAAGCCCGAGACGGGAACGTCGGCCTGGGCCTGTGCGCGCGCCGGGGCGCCACCTGCGGCGACGAGCGCGAGACACGCGAACGCCAGCCGCAGCCACCGTCCGAAGCGATCCAGGTAGGCCGACATGCGCCCCCAATCTAGCCATGAACCGTGTCCGGTCAAAAGCTCTTGTCGCGGGTGGGAATCGTCGGCCTCGCTCGGCCGAAGGCTGAGAAGCACCGATCGGCTGCCTCTATAGGGAGGCCGACCTCACCTGCGGACCACACTGATGGAAGGCCGGGCTGAAAGACCATCGCTCGGTGCGGCACTGGCCGGGGTCGAGCTTCAGTGACGAGCACCCTCCGGGCTTGGTAGAAGCGGCGGGCCCCGTCAAGGAAGTCCCCTAATGCCAATCCGCACTCGAGAGCCGCCCAACCTGGAGAGCAGCGAGGCGCCGGAGCCCTCGTCGTTGCCGCCTTGCGAGGAGTCACCGGTGTGCAAAGGGAGCGCTTGTCCAGTCTGCGCGCGCCAGGCGATGTCCAGTCCGTGCCAGTTCTGCGGGGCCGTCTCCGAGGTCGGTGAGTTCCGCGTCCTGCGGAAGCTCGCCGAGTCGGAACGAGGACGCGTCTACCTGGCGCAGCAACCCGACGGGAAGCGCGTGGCGATCAAGGAGCTGGTCTTCGCCACGGTGCCCGGCATCCAGGCGCTGGAGTGCTTTCAACGCGAAGCCGACGTGTTGAAACAACTGCGGCATCCGCGGATCCCGCGCTTTCTGGCTTCGCTCCAGATCGGAGAAGGCGTCCATACCCGCCTCTATCTCGTCCAGGAGTTCCAGGAGGGCACCTCGCTGCTCGAGGAGCTGAAGAACCATCGCTTCTCCGAGGAGGAGGTCACTGCCGTCGCCCGCCACGTCCTCCCGATCCTGGCCTACCTGCACAACCTGTCTCCACCGCTCGTCCATCGCGACGTCAAGCCGGCCAACCTCATCCGTCTCCCAGACGGATCCATCGCCCTTGTCGACTTCGACAGCGCGCGGGACCTTCCTCAGGGCAGGACGCACCGCTCGTCGTTGGTCGGGACGTTCGGCTACATGCCGCCCGAGCAGCTGGGAGGCACGGTCGACGCCACCGCCGACCTCTACGCCCTCGGGGCGACACTGCTGCACCTGCTGTCGCGCCGACCGCCCGAGGAGATGCTGGGGCCTGGCATGAGCATCGATCTCGAGGGTCGCTCCTCGCTCTCACCTCGGATGCGCGAGTTCCTCGGCCGTCTGCTCGCGCCATCACCCGCGAGCCGCTTCCCCAGCGCCACCGAGGCCCTGCTCCACCTGGACACGGATGCCGGGCGGCACGCTGGCTCGACCTTCAGCGCGGAGCATCGGCCTGCCTCGAGAAATCCTCCTTCCACCCATGAGCGGACCTCTTTCCCGAGAGAAGAGGACGAGACGATCCTCGGGCCAGGGGGAAGGTGGTTCGCGGCGTTGTTCGGGCCGCCCCTGGCGGCCGTCGCGGCCGTCTCCCTCGTTGACGAAAGCCAGACGCGGGATCTTCTCTACCGCGGCGCGCTGGCCGGTGCCCTCGGAGTGCTGATGGTCTGGGCAGCCGCGAGCGAGTTCGGACGATGGATCCGTCGGCTGGCGTACTCGGCCTTCGGTGCCGCCTTTCTCCTGGCGCCGGTCGGCAACTACCTGCTCGATCTCTCTGCTCGGCGCTCGACTGCTGAGCTCGGATTCCCCGGCTGGGGTCCCTACGAGCTCCACCCTGTCCGCCTGGGCGTTTCGCTGGTCCTCGGCCTTCCGCTCCTGCTGGGCGCGGTCAAAGCGTGGCTCGAGCCCAAGGCGCCTCATCCCTAGCCCATCGTTCCTGCTCCTCGCCGAGGGATCACGCACTGGTGGCCTGCTCGTCCCAGCCTGTTGGCGAGACCCTCCCATGGCGACGGCGCTCTGGCTCCGTTCGCGGTACATACCAAGGCCCCGCCGCAGCTCGAGCCGTCGAAGGAGCTTTCGCCCGTGGACACCGCGCCCGATCCCCGCCGCTTCCTGGCCCTGGCCACGACCCGCATGCCCTTCGGCAAATACCAGGGGCGGCTACTGGTCGACCTTCCTGAGCCGTACGTCGTCTGGTACCACCGCGCCGGCTATCCAGCGGGCGACATGAACGGGCTTCTGCGCGAGCTCTACGAGGTCAAGGTGAATGGCCTCGAGCCGCTGCTTGATCGGTTCAAGCCAAGGTAGCCGCTCCCATCCCTGCCCCCTCGTGCGAGCAGAAGCGCGAAGCCGAGGACTGGCAAGAGATCCGGCCCGTCCCGACTGGCGAGAGATCCGGCCAGTCCCGACTCAGCCCCTCAAACCTCGGTCTTCACCGCAGGCGTCGCTGCCGCGGGAGGCGTGCGCGTCGTCAGCCCGCGCATGAAGAACTCGGCTCGCGGTAGCTCGCTCGAGCGCACCAGCGGATCGGCGGCGACATAGAGGAAGCGTGGGTCATGGCTTCGTCCCGCAGCTCGTCGCACTCCTTGGGCGAGTAGAAGCGTTCGACCTTCAAGTGGTACAGAGAGGGCTGCATGCCCGGTCCCTTGACTCGGCTCTGC
>JACRCT010000288.1 GCA_016218885.1 Deltaproteobacteria bacterium
CACGGCTCCATCTTAGGAGCCGGCAGTCTCAGGGCAAGAAAGCGACCAGACCTCGCGGGGTTACTTCGCCAAGCCCTGGATCCCGCCGAGGCGCGAGACGTCGAGCTTGTAGGTCTGTCCAACCGCGAGTCCCTTCCAGGAATCAAAGGGCGGCTTCCACTCCCACTCCTTGCCCTTCTCGTCCTTGAAGACTGCGAGATAGGCCTCGCTGCGCTTTCCCTCGCGCTCCTTGCCACCGGAGAGTCGCGTCTGAGGCCAGTGCGGGGTGGCGTCGGCGGCGCTGGCGCGCTCCGTGCGGTCCCGATGCCATTCCTCGATCTCGTACTTGCACCAGTCCTTGTAGACCGGGTCGTCCCGATAGACCGGTTCGTCCTCGGTGACGGTGCGGGTGCGCCGCTCGTACACCGGCTCCTCCTTGGTGATGTCCTCGAAGTAGCCGTTGCCGAGGTCCTTCTTCCCCACCTTCACCGTCCGCGTGCCCGTCTGGACCTTCTCCTCGACCTGCTTGGAGACGGCCCTGGTGCCGGTCTGGACCTTGTTGACGTGGTGGACCTTCTGCGTCGCGGACTGGACTCGCCCGCCGCCCGGCACCTCGTCGCGCCACGCCTCTTTGACGACGGTGTCGTAGCGCTCGACCTCGATGGTGCGCTCCCAGGAGACTCTGGCGAGCGACATCGCGCGCTCGCTCGGGGCGCAGAGCAGCCAGCCGCCGCCACCAAGCAGCAGGGCGAGCATGCCGACGATGCCGGCGGGCCTTCCCAGGCCCTTCTTCTTCGGGGGCGGCAGGGGTGGGCTCACAGGCTGATCGAGGATCTCCTTCACCTCGCGCTGCTTCTCGGTGCGCTCGGCGCCGCAGCTGCGGCACTGCTTGCCACCAGCGGGGTTGATGGCCTCGCAGAACTGGCAGACCCAATCGGCTCCGGCCTGCGCCTTGGCGAGCTGCGCCTCGTCGAGCACCTCGGCCGCCTCGTCCTCGAGGTAGAACCGCACCTCGTCGCCGCGCACCTTGTTGCACTGCCGGCACTTCTGCTCGCTGCCGCGGTTTCCCTTGAGGCCGCACTGCGGACAGTCCCACTTGCCTTCGCGGATGGTCATTCGGAGCCTCCAGGAGTGTGCGGCAGTCTACTACGGCCTTGATCGCCTACTTCTTCGCCCGCGCAGACAGAGAGAGCTCGAGAAGGTCCTGGCCCTCGTGCATCCGCTTCCAGCCTGGGTGGCACACATCGAGGATGCGGGCCAGGGCGTTCCCGGTCGCATAGAAATACTCGCCCTCGCTCACGCCGAGGCTCCGCTTGAGGCGGTCCGGCCACGCGGTCTGCTTCCATCCCGGCTCTCTGCCTTGGAAGTGCAGCGCCACCGCTCCATTCTCGTAAGCGCTTTCCTCCACGTAGCGAGCAATGCCCTCGAAGCGCTCCAGCGCTCGCTCCGCTCTCGGGAGATTCGGATCGATCTTGCTCAGCACCAACGAACGCTCGCGCCGCAATTGGGCCAGCTCCCCGAGAGCTTCCCAATCGAGGGCTCCACCCGCATGGATGGCCTGAAGCAACGACGCATAGGCGCTGAGCTCCCTCGAGACGCTCTCCCGGATGGCCGGCTCGTCTCGATGAAGCTCAGCCAGGCGACGACGGTGCAAGGGAGCGATCCAGGGGAGGTCAGCCGCCCAACCCTTCTGCGTCATCTGGAAGGTGTGGAAGTACTCGTGAGCGAAGACCGTCGCCCAGTCCGCAACGAGGAAAGGCGCAACGCTCGGGGCAGCAATGGTGAAGGTCAGCGCCCCGTCGAAGCTGTCCGCACTAGCAAAGAACTGCTGTGGGAAGGTAACCCTGGCGCCGTCGTATTGGGTCCAGGAGGGCGCCCGATAGGCGGGTCCCAGCTCCGAAGAGATGGGGCGCGGATCATAGCCAGCAGGTGCGGCAGCGGCCCGAAAGACCCACTGTTCGTCCGGATAAACGAGCACGAAGGGCACTGAGCCCGGCGACCAATCCTCCCACGCGCCCCGAGCCGTCTCCGCTGCACAGGCCAGCGCGAAGCGGGCATCGGCTACGACGTGCGCCGGCACTTCCAACTCGAGCCTGGCATCGGCCGGCTGCTTGTGACCAGCGCACGCCGAGACGGTCAGGCCAAGGAAGTACAGCATCAGGGTCCGCATCTGTTTCCCAACCTCCTTGACCGCGAATCTGAGACTGCCTGGAACGCTGGGCCTGGGCCCCAAGATCCTGTCGCGCTCTCGAGTGGCGGATGCCGGCACGATAGCGCACCGTGCTAGTCTTTCTCATCCTTGGAGCACCCCATGCGCACCCCTTCCCTCCCCGCCCTCTTGGCCGCCCTCACCCTCCTCTTCGCCTCGGCGGCATCCCGTGCCCTCGAGCCCGCCAAGGCTGGGGAGATCGCGGCGGAGCTCGAAGCCAAGGAGAAGGCCATCCAGGAGAAGCACGGCGACTTGCGACAGCTGAGCCCGGAGCAGAGGAAGGCCTACGGCAAAGAGCTCCAGGAGGCGCGGGTCAGCACGCTGCAGAAGCACAACACCACGTCCAAGGAGTTCGAGACCGCCCGCCTCAAGATGGGCAGGGGCGACCGCGCGCAGTCCGAGGAGGCGCGCAAGGCCTGGCCCGAGCAGCAGAAGAAGCTTGCCGAGGAGGCGAAGAAGGCGGAGGCCGCCAAGGCCACCAAGAAGAATTCGGGGATCCAGGTTCAACGCGGCTTCGACGACGACAACCCGGTCGTCCTCGATGGCGAGCAGCCCAAGGAGAACGGAGTGGTGGTGCAGCGCGGTGCCGGCAGCGAGGGAATCGAGATCCCCGTAGGCGGCGACGACGCTGCAGCGGCTGCCTCCCAATAGCCCACCACAGCGCCCGCTCCCTCAGCGCACCTCGCTCGAGCCATAGAAGGTCGACTCGTAGGGGCAGCTGCAGTCGCGCTCCACCGGTTGCGGGTACCGATAGGTCTTCCCCCGCCCGTTGCGCAGCACCGCCTGCCGCGCGTCCAGCGACACCAGATAGTCGGGCTGCAGCGTGACCTTGCCGCCTCCGCCGGGAAGGTCGACGGCGAGGTGGGGAATGGCGAGCCCGGAGATGGTGCCGCGCAGTGCGGCGAGGATGGCTACGCCTTCCTCCAGCGGCGTGCGCAGGTGCTCGAGGCCCTGCGCGACGTCCATCTGGTGAAGGTAGTAGGGCCGCACGCGCATCGTCAGCAGGCGCCGGAAGAGATCTCCGAGGATGCGGGAGCTGGAGTTGAGCCGGCGCAGCAGCACGGTCTGGTTCTCGACCGGGATCCCGCCATCCACCAAGGCCTCGCAGGCGGCGCGCGCCTGGGCGGTGACCTCCTTGGGGTGGTTGAAATGGGTGATCACGAAGAGCGGCGCCAGGCGGCGCAGGGCGGCCACCAGCTCGCCAGTGACCCTGAAGGGGTTGGTCACCGGCATGCGAGTACCCACCCGCAGGATCTCCACGTGGGGGATCGACCTGAACGCGCGCAGCACGCGGGTCAGGTGCGCGGTCGGGAGCAGGAGCGGATCTCCGCCCGAGACCAGCACGTCGCGCACCTCGCGATGAGCACGCACGTAGGCGGCGGCGCGCTCCAGGGCTCCAGCGCTCGCCCCAGGAGCGCCTGTCCGGCGGCGACGGGTGCAGTGCCGGCAGTAGGCCGAGCAGCGGCTGGTCGCCAGGAAGAGAACGCGATCCGGGTAGCGGTGCACCAGCCCGGGTACGGGCATGTCCCGGTCCTCGCCGAGCGGATCGGCGAGCTCTCCCCTACCCCGACGCGTCTCCGCCGTGCTCGGGACGATCTGCCTGCGCACGGGGCACCAGGGGTCGTCACGATCGGCCAGCGAGAGGTAATAGGGAGTCGCAGACGCCGGAAAGCTCGCGCGGGTGATTCCCTCTCGCTCATCCTCGGAGAGGGCGAGGTGGGCCGCGAGCGCCTGAGCTCCGTGCACGACATGTCGCTCCTGCCAGCGCCAGTCCCTCCACTCATCCACCGAGGCTCCGAAGAGCCTCCTGGGAGAACGAGGGCTGGTTGGACGGGTGCGCAGCATCGGCGAGAGACCTCGGGGGCGGCGGAGAATAGGGAGCGCCCTGAAGAGGGTCAAGCCGGGGACCTTCGCGTAGGCGCGCTCCCACCTCGGAACCGGCGGCTCGACCGCCTTGGCTCGGTGCCGGAGGGCGTGCGCCTGGACACCGTTCGCTCCCCGTGCTGCCCCGTCTTCACGCTCTACGCAGGTGCTCCGGGCCTGCTCCACCGCGATCTCGCCGCTCCAGAAGCCGATCGGTCGCGAGGAAGCGTTGACAGGAAGCCGTTTCGTTCCCTAGTGTTTTTGCGAACCAGGCGCCCGCAGCCTTGGCCCCGCCGCACGATGCACCGCCCGGGGTTTTCAAAGCGAAGCGTGAAGGAAGGGTATGAGTACCAAAGACAACCTACGCAGGGCCCCGCAGCTTGAGCTGTTCCACTCCAGCTCGCTCGAGACGCGGGGCCAGCTCCATCCCCGAAGAAACTCAGGACTCACCCTCGTCAGACCCGCCAGGCTGCTCGACGGCGCACCGCCGATCGCCGATCACGTGCGGGCGCGTTTCCCGCTCGCGCCACGGTCCGTCTGGGAGGAGGTCCCCGACGCGGAGTGGAACAGCTGGCAGTGGCAGCTGCGCCACCGCGTCACCACCCTCGCCCAGCTGGAGAAGGTCGTGCGCGTCTCCGGCGACGAGCGCGAGGCCATCGCCCGCACCCAGTGCGACTTCTCGATGGCCATCACGCCCTACTACGCGGCGTTGATGGACCCCGAGGATCCTCGCTGCCCGGTCCGGCTGCAGAGCGTGCCCACCACCGGCGAGCTCTTGATCCAGCCCAGCGATCTCGAAGACCCGCTCGGCGAGGAGAAGGACATGCCGGTGCCGGGGTTGACCCACCGCTACCCGGACCGCGTGCTCTTCTACATCTCGCACAACTGCCCGGTGTACTGCCGGCACTGCACCCGCAAGCGCAAGGTGGCCAAGCCCACCAGCGCCGCCGCGCGCAAGCAGATCGACGACGGCATCGCCTACATCGCCCGTCACCCCGAGGTGCGCGACGTGGTGGTGTCGGGCGGCGACCCGCTCTCGCTCTCCGACGACCGCCTCGACGAGATCCTGGGGCGGCTGCGCGTCATCCAGCACGTGGAGATCATCCGCCTGGGAACCCGAAACCTGGTGACCCTCCCGCAGCGGATCACCGACGACTTCGTGCGGATGCTGCGCAGGCACCAGCCGGTCTTCGTCAACACCCACTTCAACCATCCCAAAGAGTGCACCGCCGAGGCCTTCGAGGCAGCGCGCAAGCTGGCCGACGCCGGCATCACCCTGGGCAACCAGATGGTCCTGCTCAAGGGCATCAACGACGACCCACGCATCGTCAAGGAGCTCAACCAGAAGCTTCTGATGATGCGCGTCAAGCCCTACTACATCTACCAGTGCGATCTGGCCAAGGGCATCAGCCACTTCCGCACCTCGGTGGACAAGGGCATCGAGATCATCGACGCGCTGCGCGGCTGGACGAGCGGGCTCGCGGTGCCGCACTTCGTCATCGACGCCCCCTGTGGAGGCGGCAAGATCCCTGTCCTGCCCCAGTACGTCACCGGGCGCGAGGGCAAGAAGCTGCTGCTGCGCAACTACCGCCACCAGCCCTACTGCTACGAGGAGCCGTAGCCCAAGCTCCAACCCCTGCTCTATGGAGGCCGATCCGCTCCGCCGGGTCGGCCTCCTCGTATCTGGGAGTCGAAAGGTCAGTCGACGAGCCCTGGAGCAGCCTTTGGCGGCGGGGCGAGCGACCGGGGCGGAGGAGGGTCCCCGCCCTCCATCCGCTCACGAGCAGCCACGACCACCACGCAGCGCCGTCGACCCTCCGGGAAGCCTAGGTCGGCCCGGCTGAGCAGGCGCAACGCGACGGGTCGCATGTGCCGCTGGGGCACCCGCCGCAGTCAGGCTTGCACCGGCAGCTGCAAGTCGTGGGATCGGCCTCGAAGGTCGTGCCCAGCGCATCGCACCCCAACGCCGCCGCGTCACAGACGCACCCGCACGAAGCGCGATCGAGCACGTAGCCATCGCGACAGGTCGCGGTGGACGGACACTCGCAAGCGCAACTCGCCGGGTTGCAGACGAAGCCTGGGTTGCACCCACCGCAATCCGGGGCGCACACGCACGAGCAGCTCAGCGGGTCGGCGGTCATCGGCGCCTGGCAGCCCA
>JACRCT010000289.1 GCA_016218885.1 Deltaproteobacteria bacterium
CGAGCATGACCTCGCAGCCGTTGGCCTTGTTGCCGTCGCAATCGGCCTTGCCGTCGGGGCACCCAGGGTCCTGGCCGCCGGTCCCTGCGGAGCCGCCGGCAGCTCCTGCTGAACCGCCTACTCCTGGAGAGCCAGCTTCGCCTGCCTCGCCACCGTTCTGTCCCGGCGAGGTATCCTCGAAATCGTCGCCCCCGCAGCCAGCCATGAGGACGGCGGAAAACCCTAGAATCAAGCCCACGCGAGCCATGCTCTTCTCCCGGAAGCTTCAGCGGCGCGCTGGAGCTGATCCACCCCTCGGCGGGATCGTGATCCACGGCGCCGCAGTGGAGGCCGCGGGTCCGCTGGCTGACGCGGCGCGATCGTGACCCACCCGACGGGCCGGGAAGTCGGCCCGCAGCGAGACCGTCGTCGAGGCTGCGGCGATGGTGGTGAAGATCCGTTGCTGCGAATGCCGTCGAGTCGTTCGAGCTGCGCCTCAAGCCGGCGAGCGGCAGAAGGTGTGCTGTCCTGAGTGCCGGGCAGCACGCAAGCGCAAGCAGGCCCGTCGCAGGAGACAGCGCGATCTTGTAGGCGCCAAGGAGGACGAGGTGCGCCGCCAGCGTCGTCATCGCGAGAAGGTTCGAGCAGCCCAGTCCCGGCCGGCCGATCCACCGCTGGCCGATGGCAGGGACTGTCACGCGCCAGCTGACTCGCGCAAGTCACCGGAGTTGCGCGCAAAAGCGGCTAAGATCGTGGATGTGCTCTGGCGGGTGTCACGCCCCAGGTTGGAGCGGGAGCTGATGCGCGAGCTGCTGGAAAACAAGGCTCGGCAGCAGCAGCGCGAGGCGGAAATCTGGCAAGCCGGAGAGGGGTGTCACGCGCCGGGTGAAGCACGATCTAGAGGCAAAAACCCGGCCGAATCGGTAGATTCCGTGGATCACCGTCACGCACCTGGATAGCCCACGCCTGGCGGGCGTGCTGGCATCAGCCGCGTGATGGACGCGCGAAGCACGACGACGACGGTCAAGCTCACGGAGTTGGGCGAGCGGCTATCGCAACTCCGACTCTGTTCGGAAGCCGACGTGGGGAGGATGCGTGATTCGCTGTCGCGAGTCGGGCAGCTTTCCGCGGTGGAGGTGTTCGAGTCGGGGGGCGAGCGGCAGTTGCTCGACGGCTTCAAGCGCTTGCAGGCTGCGCGACAACTCGGGTGGAGCGCGCTGCAGGCGCACGAGCTGCCGATTGGCATCGTGGAGGCAAAGCTTCGGATTGCCACAGTGCACGCGGGGCGGGGCCTGTCGGAATTGGAGGAAGCGTGGCTCGTGCAATCGTTGTATCGCGAGGACCGGCTGACGCAGCCGCAGATTGGGCAACGGCTCGGAATGCACAAGAGCTGGGTATGCCGACGGTTGATCCTGGCGGAGGGATTGAACGCAGAGTTGCAGGCCCAGGTCCGATTGGGGCTGTTGTGCGTGCGAGCGGCGGTAGAGCTGGGGAAGTTGTCACGTGACAACCAGCTGAAGGCCGCGCCGGTCGTCGTGCGGCGGGGGCTGACGGTACGGCAGACGCGTCTGCTCGTCGCTCAGGTGCAGGATTGCGAGTCCGAGGACGCCCGGGCAACGCTGCTGGAAGGCTGGCAGCAGCCTCGTGGACCGCGCAAGGCAACACCGAAACAGACTCGGAGCGAGGCCGACTGGATCAGCGCGGATACGGCGAGCGTGAGACAGACGGCGGCGAGGCTGATCGCACGGCTGGCGTCGAGGCCATTGTCTGCGATGGACCCAGGGGTCGCCGAGATCATCGCGCAGGCGCTTCGTACGACCACGCCGACGCTGCAGCTACTGATCCGGGCGATCGACGAGGCGATCGATCCCGGAGGAAAGGAGCGGATGTCATGACGGCCACGTGGCGTAATCGCGAGGAATTGGAGCACCAGGTCGTCGCTCTGGAGACGCAGGGAGTCTCGCGCAGGGTCATCGCCCGGACGTGCGGAATCAGCCGCAACACGGTGCGCAGAATCATCAAGGCGCACCTGAAGCAACGCAGAAAGGAGCACAGCGCTCTTGCCGAGGCAGCGGTGCGTGCACCACGGGTGCGCATCGCCGACGGAGTCGAGCCGCGTGCGCGGCAACTGCTCGAGCAGTACCAGGACATCACCGCCCAGAGGATATTCGAGACACTGCGGGAGGAGGGGTTTGCGGGCGGCTACACGGTCATCAAGGACTTGATGCGCCGAATCCGGCCCAGGTCCAAACCCAAGCCGAGCCGAGCCACGCCGGTATACGGGCCCGGGGAGATGGCTGAATCGGACTGGTCTCCCTACGTGGTGCAGTACCGGTCGGGCGCGACCGAGACCCTGCAGGCGTTTTCGTACGTGCTTGTCTTCAGCAGGCGCAAGTACTTCGCAGTGTTCCGGAGCAACGATCTGCACGCGCTGATGCAGGGCCACAAGGAGGCATTCGGGCGATTCGAGGGCTGCGCGCAGCGGTGCAAGTACGACAGCCAGAAGCCGGTGGTGCTTCGCTGGGAGGGATTGCAGCCGATCTACAACCCGCGCTTCCTCGCCTTCAGCACCCACTACGAATTCCGGCCCGCAGCGGTGCGTGGCAATCCCAACGCCAAGCCCCGGGTGGAACGGTCCTTCTGGGAGTTGACCCAATCCTTCTTCAACGGCCGGAGCTTCTCGGACTTCGCGGATCTGCAGGCGCAGCTCGCACGCTGGCACGACACGACGGCCGACCAGCGAATGCGCAATCACGTCACCGTGCTGCAACGTTTCCAGGAGGGCGAGCGGCAGCATCTTCGTGCGCTGCCGGCCCATCCGTACGACACGGCTCGCGTCGCCTACCGCCTCTGCTCGATCGACGGCTTCATCGACTGGCAGGGCAATCGGTACGCGGTGCCCTACGACCATGTCACGGACATCGTCGTGATCCGAGTCACGCAAGACGAGCTATTCGTATATGGCGCAGACCTGGCCTGCGTCGCACGCCACGAGCTGGCCCCGCGGGGACAAGGGCTGAAGGTTGATCCGACAGGATACCACCCGCCCGCCGGGTACCGCGGCGCATCCACGGACCACGACCAACTGCGCGAAGCCTTCCACGGGATGGGAGAAGCCGCCGCCGAATTCTTCCGGCTGATGTCACTCAGCCCGGCTCGCGTGTGGGCTCATCAAGCGCGCAAGATCCTGCTGCTGCGGGAGCGCTACCACACCGACGACCTGTTGCATGCGCTACGGCACGCCGCCAGGTATGGGGCTTTCGATGCGGCATCCATCGAGAGAATCGTTGACGCGCGAAGCCTGCCTCGCTGCCTCGACGAATACGTCTGCGAGCAGACTGCACAGCGGTTGGCCGAGACCCTGGGGCAGGACCCGACCGCTCCCCGGGATCTGACGGAATACGATCGAATTCCCCCCACGGGGCGACCGCCTCTCACCTTCCAGGAGGACTCGCATGGCTGCCAAGACCCCACGCAAGGCCGCTGAATCCAATGCTCCCGTCCGCGCGGAGCGACAGGCCGCCTTGCCTCTCGACGATGACCTGCTGCGCCAGCGTCTGCAACGCCATCTGCAATTCCTCGGAATGACCCACACGCTCGCGCACCTCGATGACTTGCTGCAATGGATATCCGAGCAGCGCCCAGGCCACACGGCGCTGCTGGAACACGTGCTTGGCGGCGAGGTCGCCGCCAAGACCGACAACCGGATTGCGCGACGTATTCAGGTCAGCGGACTGGTGGAAAGCAGGACTCTCGAGGGCTTCGACTTTCTCTTCCAGCCGTCGCTCGACAAGAACTTCATCCTCGAGGTGGGTCGCCTCGACTTCGTGCGGCGGCGCCAGGACCTGCTCATCACGGGCAAGCCGGGAACTGGCAAGAGCCACATCCTCAAGGCCTACGGACTGCGTGCTTGCCAGCAGGCAGTGCGAATGCGCTTCGCACGCTGCGTCGATCTCATCGACGACCTGCATGCGGGCCTCGCCGACGGCAGTTACCTCAAGCGGCTCAAGGGATGGGCCAGCCCCGATCTGCTCATCATCGACGACGTCGGTCTCGGCCAGGTCCGCAAGAGCGACGACGAGCCGACCGCTGCTCATACCCTCTACAATCTCGTCGACAGACGCCACGGCAAGCGATCGACTGCGATCACCTCCAACATCAAGCTCAGCGAATGGGGACGATATCTTGGCGACGCGACCGTTACCGCCGCCGTGCTCGACCGCCTGGTGATGAACGCCATTCGGATCGACATCAACGGCCCGAGCTATCGCCAGCACCTCGCCGCAGCGATGTCCGCGTCGGCGCCACTCGACCTCGAACCCGAGCAGTCCAGCACGCAGCCCAGAGGTACATGATGCCATCTACTCCCGTCAGCCGCGCCCCAATCCTCCCGGGCAGGCTCCGGCGCATCGACGGCCAGAGCTTCGCCTTCCTGCCCCACCGCTTCCTGCGAGAAGGATTCCTCGCCTCCCTGGCTCCCGACGAGTTGCGTCTGTACGTCTTCCTGGTGCTCGCCGCCGATCGAAGCGGTCTCAGCTTCTATCACTACGACCGTATCTGCTCGACCCTCGAGATGACCCTCGACGACTACATCGCGGCGCGCAACGCACTCATCGCCAAGGACCTGCTGGCCTTCGACGGCGCGCGCTTCCAAGTCCTGTCCTTGCCCGCCTCCCCGCGGTGGACATCAACGACCGAGCTGCGCACTGACCAGCAGCTTCAAGAACGCGACCCTGCAACCGTACGCCAGACGATCCTCGCATCCTTCGCCGACGCCGACGACTTCTGCACCAAGTAGCCCACGCCGGCAGAAGAACACGAATCAACACCAGAGAAGTAGACGGAAGAAGATGGATCGATTTTCGATCGATCAGTCCCGGAAGTAGAGCTTGGTCCCTGGCGCCAGCCTGGACCACGATCGCGCCATCGCAAGGTAACACCGCATGTGTCCGACCTCCCACCCCGGGTCATCATCCGCGCCCCGAGTGGATCACGTTGAACGCGGCGCCAAAGCGAGGTGATTGCCCGGATCCTGACGCACGTGACGGTGCCTGAGCCCGATGGCGTCCGCGAACATCGCTTGGGGGTGAGGACGCGGGCGAGCTAGGACATCGGGGGGAACAGGACATCCCGAGCCCGCCGGCGCAATCGTCGGGCGACAGCTGCAAGCGCGACCAGCAGTACGGTCTCCGGGCGACCGACACCCCGCGTCGTCCCCATCCGGCAGGCGCAGCCCGAATCCGATTCGGGTTGCGTCGCCGCCCCCCCTGCCGCTGCTCCAGCCGCACCGTCGCCCGCCCCCGATTCGCTCGCGGAGCCGTCCGCGGCCGACTCGAGTGCCGCGTCCGACGAATCGCCGCCAGCGTCGGCCGATTCCGCCGCCGTCAGCTCGTACGTGAACGAGCGCGTCACCGTGTAGTCCATCGCGTCCGGATCGTAGGCGCCGTCGGCGTGCTGCGAGACCACGAGCATCGCCCAGCTTGCCCCTGCGAGCGCGCCGGTCTCGAGGCTTGCCTTAGCGCCCTGGAACGGCAGGACGATTCGCTCGGTCGCTTGCCCCTGCCTGCCCACCAGCAGCGAGCACGCCCACTCCGAAGCCGCGTCCGCTTCGACTGCAATCCGGATCGGGCCTCCGAGAGCGGCGGGTATCAGCTCGACGTAGGCGCTGCCGTACAGGTACAGCGCCGACGAGCCCTTTGCGGGGAGCGAATCGTGCGACGCAATCACCGCTACGTCGGCGTACGACTTCGCC
>JACRCT010000272.1 GCA_016218885.1 Deltaproteobacteria bacterium
GCCGGCAGGTGGTCGCCTTCGTCTCTGACCCCGACCAGGCGGTCGAGATCCTGGCCAAGCTCGGACTGCCGACCAAGCCTCCCCCGCTGACCCGAGCCCGGGCGCCTCCATGCCAGGAGGAGATGTTCGACCAGGCGCCCGCGACCTTCGCCGCCGACCCGACCTACCCGGACACCTGACCCCCACTCACAACGATGCGGCGAGGACCGTCTGGCCCTTGCAGCGCCCAGAGACGGGAGGCGTGTACGCACGCGACCTCAAGCACCCCTCGAGCCGCCCTCTTCGATGGCCACGTGATGACCACTGCCCCTCCTCGGCACACGCCCCTACCCTGCCAGGGCGAGAATCTGGCACTTCGAACTTCCTTCGCCCCTGGCCGGCTGCGGGGCTGTTCATCGTCCTCGCGTTGTTGCTGGTCGGCCGCAGAGGGTTGCCGCCTCGTCCTTTTCGGCACAGGCCGTCCTGAGGACGAGGCAGCTCCAGTGATCACGGAGGTTTAGGGCTCCGGAGATCTTATCGATAAGAACTCTGGCGGCTGACCTGCGGGCTTGCGCGGCTTCTCCGGCCGACGAGCTTGGCCCCACAGATCCGGGGGGCGGATCGCTCGGTCGACAGCGCCCTACGGAGCCCGCTCGTCAAGCCGATCGGGCTGTGTTTGAGGTGTTCTCAGCCACTCAGCAATCTTGCGAAGTGCGATCTGGATCTTCTTGTCGAGCCCAGCCAGCTCGATCCGCTCCAGGTAATCCCCCAACTCGGCGCTGACCGCTTCCGGATCGAGCTTCCCAGCGGCAGCATCGAGGGCGTCCGCGAACTGGGTCACGGTCATTCGGGTTGGTTTCGCCTTTCCAGGTCGCCGGGATTCGATCCGTTCCAGACGCTTCGCGAGAACCTCGAGGGCGGGTTTGACCCCCGCCACCTGCCAGAGGAAGTAGGCGTCGTAGAGGTCGCGCATCAGCTCGCGCTCGTTCCATGCAGCGAGCTTGTGCGCCAAGGCCGCATCGAGGTGCATCACGCGGATGATTCTGCCCTGCTGGTTGTGCGCCCGAGCCAGGTCGGCGTTGCTGAGCGCCTGGCTCTTGCACTCCATCTCTGCCTGCACCTCGACCTGCAGTGCTTCCTGGCCGGACCGGACGATGCAGCGTAGGCACTTGGAGTTGAGTGAGCACGACACGACGCAGTCGGGGATGGTCCGCAGAGCCTCCACAAGGTCGTCCTTGATGTCCTTCTTGGACGAGTAGGGCACGAAGACATAGTCCAGGTCGTTCGTGTGCCTGGGCGAGTCGAGCAACCGCAGCACCATGCCGCCCTTGAGGATGGCGTGATTGCCGAACCGGTCGGCCAGGTGGTTCATGACCTCGATCATGAGCGCCTCGAGGCGGCTAGGCTCGCTCGTCAAGGTAGCCCTCCACGAAACGCACGAAGCGGGGATTGCGATATTTCTCGAGGTAGCTCTCGAGGAGCCGTCGATCGACCCGAGAGACGTCGATGTCCGAGAAGATGTCGAACGAGAACGCATGGCCCCGCTGGTGGAAGTAGAGGGTATCGAGCAGGGCCTTCTCCGGCGTCGCTGCCTGAATTCCGCGCTCGCGGCGGAACCCGAAGAAGAGATGCTCAGCGAGCCCGAGATACACGAGCGTGAGGGAGGGACCCTCGAAGGTGCGGGTGCGCCCGATCTTGACGCTGGAGAGCGTGTGCGCGGGGATCGAGCCGATCATCAGCTCTCGCGCCAATACCGTGCCCAGGCTGACATAGGAGTGTGGGCTCACCCGACTCGCGAGCGTGTCGGCATCGTACTTGGGGGTCGTGTAGATGCCGCGGCAGAAGCGCGCGAGCACGCCCTCGGCGGCGAGGCGATCGACGCGTCGTTTGAGAATAGCTAGGTTGTCCTGGTTGAAGAGGCTCTTCAGGTCGCTCACCGAGAACACCCCGCCCATCTTGGGCGACCATCGCTCGATTAGCCGGACCTCCTTCAGGAGGATGTTCATGGCGACGGAAAATATACAAAGAAGGTGAGTTTCTGGCGACGGGAACTTTCGAGGTGCCCTGCGACGCAGCGCTGCGTTTCGGTCTGCGCACCCAGCGCTCGCTCGTCTGAAGTGGAGGGCGCCCCGCGGCGTTCGCGGCTGCTCCGGCCGACGAGCTTGGCCAGGGCGGTGCAGCCACCGTGGGCTGGGAAGCCCCAGGTGAGCCCTGAGGTGCTTCAGGGCGCGAAGTAGGCCAGGGCGCGGAGGCCGGGCTGCTGCTCGGTCACCGAGAAGTCCTCGCCGCTGCGGATGAGCTCCTGCGGCTCGCCGAGCCCCACCGCCGCGGTGAGCGCCGCCTCCGGGAGCTCAGTCGCGGTCCATGCGACGAGGAGCCAGCCGCCCGGCGCCAGCACGTCTCGGCACGCCGCCACCAGTTTCTCGAAGTCCTTGGCTCCGTCGGTGCGGCGGCCGCGAGCGCCGCCAGTCGCCAGAGGCGGCGGGTGCAGCACGATGCCGTCGAAGCCGGCCTTCGACTTGCGCGCGCGCTTGAGGGCCTCGAGCACGTCGCTCTTGGCGAAGGTGCGGCCGTCGTGGGGCAGGCCGTTGAGGTCATAGTTGCGCCGGCCCTTCGTAAGCGCGCTGGGCACGGCGTCCACGTTGGTGGTGGCCCGGGCTCCGCCCGCAGCCGCCGCGACCCCGAAGGCGCAGGTGTAGGCGAAGAGGTTGAGGATCCGCCGGCTCTCGGCGTGGGCGCGGACCCAGCGCCGGGCCTCGCGCGCCTCGAGGAAGAGGCCGGAGTTCCGGTGCGGCAGGAGCCCGACCTCGAACCGGAGCCCGTGCTCGACGACGATGCGCTGGCCGGCATCCGGGCCACCCATCGCGAGGTGGCCGAAGCGGTGGAAGAGCTCGGGAGGGTCGCC
>JACRCT010000273.1 GCA_016218885.1 Deltaproteobacteria bacterium
CGTCCTGACCATCGACCTCGGGGCCATCGACGCGCTGCTCTCGCTCGACGAGGGCAGCCAGCTGGCCACCTTCGGCGCCGGGGTGCGCGGGCCGGTGCTGGAAGCGCTGCTCAACGAGCGGGGATACACGCTCGGCCACTTCCCCCAGTCGTTCGAGCACTCCACTCTGGGCGGCTGGGTGGCGACCCGCTCCAGCGGACAGCAGTCGATCCGCTACGGGCGCATCGAGCAGCTCTTCGCCGGCGGCAGGCTCGAGTCGCCAGCGGGGACGCTGGAGATGCCGCCCTTCCCAGCCAGCGCCGCCGGCCCCGACCTGCGCGAGCTGGTGCTCGGCTCCGAGGGGCGGATGGGCGTCTTGACCGAAGCCACGGTGCGGGTGGTCCCCAAGCCTGAAGAGGAGGCCTTCCACGCCGTCTTCTTCCCCGGCTGGGAGGAGGGTGTGGAGGCCACGCGGCGCATCGCGCAGGCGGGCCTGCCGCTGGCGATGCTACGGCTGTCGACCGCGGAGGAGACGGCCACCAACCTGGCGATGGCGGGGCACCGCCGGCTGCTCGCGGCGCTGGAGAAGGGCCTGGCGGTCATGGGCGCCGGCGCGGGCAAGTGCATGCTCGTCGTCGGCTTCGCAGGGCGGCCCGCTCTGGTGCAGGCCGCGCGCAAGGAGGCCTTGGGGCTGGCGCGGCAGGAGCGCGGCGTCCATGTCGGTCGGACCTTCGGGAAGCAGTGGCACAAGAACCGGTTCCGCTCCCCGTACCTGCGCAACACCCTGTGGGAGCGCGGCTACGCCGTGGACACCTTCGAGACGGCGCTGACCTGGACGAAGGTGCCCGGGTACGTCGCCGCGGTGACCGCCGCCATCCGCGACGGATTGGCACCCGAGGGCGAGCGCGTGCACGTGTTCACGCACCTCTCGCACCTGTACCCGTCGGGCTCGAGCGCCTACACGACCTACCTCTTCCGCCTCCCCAAGGATCCCGAGGTCTCGCTGGCGCGCTGGCGCAGGCTGAAGGAAGCGGCGAGCAAGACCATCGTGGAGCGAGGCGGAACCATCAGCCACCAGCACGGCGTGGGCGTCGATCACCTGCCCTACCTCGAGGCCGAGAAGGGGCGCCTGGGGATGCAGGCGCTGCAGCAGACCTTCCGGCTGTTCGACCCCGCGGGAGTGATGAACCCCGGCAAGCTCATCGCCTGACGCTCCTCGCCTCTCAGGCGGCGGCGAATCGCCTCAGCGCCGCGCTGCCTACTGCTCAGTCGCGAAGGCGATGTTGTAGCCCTTGAGCCCTCCGCCGGTCCCCCACTCGGTGACGTCGAGGTAGACGATCTGCGGTAACGCGGTGTTGTTGCGCAGCCGCCCGGTGCCGTGCGCGGAGGCCTTGCCGGTGAGGTTGACCACCTCGGCGATCCTCACCCCCTGCTGATCGTAGGCGGTGACGTTGATGGCCCCGCTGTAGAACGTGCTCACCCAGTGCGCGATGACCTCGATGTCGAGAGCCTTGAGCGGGGGGATGACCACCTTGACGTGCTGGTGGTCGACGCACGCCCCGCTCAGGTCGGCGTTCCCACAGATCTGGTCGCAGACCTGATCGCTGTTGGGCAACGTCGCCAGGGTGGGAGCGGTGGCGAGCGTCGGGCCGGCGGTGTTGGCGCCCGGCCGCTCGACGGCGTTGACCTGCAGGTTGGGGCTGAGGGTCCCCGAGCTCGCGCTCAGTCGGATGCGAGCGGGGTGCGCGCAAGGAGTGTTGCTGCCGTAGAAGGAGAGGTCGAGGCTCGCCCCTGTCGATCCGAAGTAGGTGGTCACGAGCAGGCCGTCCTGGTTGTAGGCGGAGAGGTGGTAGTTACCGCTGCCCCCCAGCAACCCGACGACGTCGATGCGCTCGGTCGGCAGGATGTCGACCGCCAGCTCGACAGGCGTCGACGAGGGCACCGGGTCGAGGAGCTCGCCGAGGAGCCGCGAGCTCGCGTCCGCCCCGCAGGCGGAGAGCTCCAGCGGAAAGCGGCTGCAGGCCGAGACCGCGGAGGCGTTGAAGTTGGTCTGGCTGCTGAAGGGCGTGGTGCAGGAGCCCGCGTGGCACGACTGGGTGTCGCCGCAGACGACGCTGCAACGGCCGCAGTGGAGGTTGTCGGTGAGCACGTCGACGCAAGTGCCCCCGCACAGCGAGGTGCCCGCGGGGCACTGGCAGGTTCCCCCTGAGCAGATCTGGCCGCCCGGGCAGGCCCTGCCGCAGGTCCCGCAGTTCGAGGCGTCTACCTCGACGTCAGCGCAGCTCGTCCCGCACATCTGCAGAGAGCCGGCGCAGGTGCACAGAGAGCCCACGCAGACCTGGTTGATGCCGCAGGCCTGCCCGCAGCCGCCGCAGTGGCTGGCATCGGTGGCGAGCAGCCGGCAGCTCGCCCCGCCGCAGCGGTCAGTTCCGTCCACGCACACGCACTCTCCAGCGCGGCAGGCCTCGTTGGTGCCGCAGGTCGTGCCCACGCAACCGACCTCGATGCAGCCGCCGCCGACGCAGACCGAGGCGGCATCGCAGGTCGCCGTCGGGCAGTGCCTCGGATAGCACTCGCCCGCTGCGCAGCGCTCGCCCGCCGCACAGGAGCGCCCGCAGGCGCCGCAATCCTGCTCGGTGGTCAGCGGGCCGCAGCTGCTGCACTGGCCGCTGTGCGGATCGCAGCTCTCGCCCTCGGGGCAGCTCACGGCGACGCAGAGCTTGGGGGTGCAGAGGTTCTCGACGCAGACCTCGCCCGGCCCGCAGGTCCAGCCGGCGCAGTCGGCCGGATAGCAGCGCGACTGCCCGCAGGCGCTTCCCGGCGGGCAGGCGTTCCCACAGGCGCCGCAATTGCGGTCGGTGGTGAGCGGGCCGCAGCTGGTGCACTTGCCCGTTGCCGCCTCGCAAGCCTCGCCGTTCGGGCAGCTCGTGCCCACGCACTGCTCCGGGGTGCAGCGATCGTCGAAGCACACGGAGTCGGGCGCACAGGTCTGGGTATCGCAATCCATCGGGTAGCAGCGACCTTTCGCGCAGGCGCTGCCCGCGGTGCACGCCTGATCGCATGCGCCGCAATTCTGGCGATCGAACTCGAGCTCGACGCACGCGGTACCGCACTCGGTCCGACCCTCGGGGCACAGGCACCGGCCGCCTGCACACTGCCGGCCGGCCTCGCAAGTGACCCCGACGCAGCCGACTTCGACGCAGGTGGCGTTGAAGCAGACCGAGTTCGGCTGGCACTCCTCGCTCGAGCAGTCGCGGGGATAGCAGGCGCCATTGGCGCAGGCCTCCGAGGGATCGCACGCCGTGGAGCACGAGCCGCAGTGGTTGGAGTCGGTCTTGAGGTCGGCGCACTCAGGCCCGCACACCGACTGACCTGCTGGACAGCCGCTGGCGACGGCGGCTGGCGGCACGTTTTCACCGCAGCCCTGGGTTGCGCCGGCAACGATGACAAGGGAGACAGCCAGGAGCGTGCGCACTCAATCCCTCCTCGGTAATAGACCCAGCCGCCACTCTAGAGGATCGTCCCTCCGTGTCACGAAGGGACCAGACGCTCACCACGAGAGCCGGAGCGAGTAGCCGTCGGCCCTTCGCTCGACGACCTCGGCGCGAAGGCCCATTCCCTCTTCGATGGAGCCGGAGGTGAAATCGGGCGTGGGTCGCATCCCCGGGGGGGGTCGTGAAGCGGACCAGGCGCGCCTTCTCCTCGCGCGCCACGATCTCCATGGTCATGGCGCTCGAGACCAAGCGGACGATCTTGGGTATGTAGTCGATGAACTTCTCCCCGCTCAAGGCGGGCAGGACGGCGAGCGCCAAGCGCCCGGTCAGGGTCCGGCCAAAGCCGCGAATCCACGTGCGCCCCAGCTCGCGCTCGGCCTGCTCCTCACTCAAATTGGGATGGACGTGTCGGCACGCACAACGCACGCAGGCGCCCCACACCGGGTCGGGGTAGGCGATCTGCATCTTGGCCGGATCCCAGCCAGCGGCTTTCAGCTCGTCGGCAAAGGCCCCGGTCGGCTTGAGCTCCCCGAACAGCCCCTCGAAGAGGCTGGCCTTGAGGTAGCTGGGCGGAATGTCGGCCATGACGGTCTCCAAGCTCTGTTTTGGTGACAGATTCTCCACGCCAATCTGGGAGGCGAAACCAGAGGCTCGATCCCGAGACGACGCAGCCTTCAGGACCCCAACGGGTACTCAGCTCTGCTTGCGTGCGGCGACGGTGGCGCTCGCCTGGGCGATGGGCTTGACCACGATCTGGTCGATGTTCACGTGCGCAGGTCGCGTGACGACCCATCCGATGCAGTCGGCGACGTCCTCGCCGCCGAGCGGCTTGAGCCCTTCATAGACCTTCTTGGCGCGTGCTGCGTCGCCGTCGAAGCGCACCAGGCTGAACTCGGTCTCGACCATCCCCGGGTCGATCTCCGTCACGCGAATCGGCCGGCCCACGAGCTCCAGCCGCAGGGTCTGGGAGATCGCGCGGACGGCGTGCTTGGTCGCGGTATAGCCACCGCCGCCCGCATAGACCTCGAGACCGGCGACGGAGCCGACGTTCACGATGTGCGCGAGCGGCGCGCGGCTCAGGGCGGGGAGGAGCGCGCGGGTGACCCGCAACAGCCCCATCACGTTAGTCTCCAGCATCTCTCGCCAGTGCGCCTCGCTGCCCTTCTCGACAGGGTCCAGCCCCCGCGAGAGGCCGGCGTTGTTCACCAGCACGGCCGCGACGGAGACCTGGGCGGCGAAGGCCTGCACGCTGGCCGCATCGGTGACGTCGAGGGCCTGTGCGCGGCCCCCCAGCTCACCGGCCAGGGCCTGGATGCGATCGAGCCGTCGCGCTCCGAGGACCACCTCGAATCCGAGCCGCGCCAGCTCGTGCGCGGTCGCGGCGCCGATGCCAGCGCTGGAGCCGGTGATGACTGCCACAGGTCGTGTCGTCGCGTTCATGTGCGCTCTCATAGCACGCTGCGCGTGGGCACGCTTCCCAGTCGAGGGGTCGAGCCCGAGGAGCCTACCCTGACGGAGATGCCCTGCGAGGGTCTCCGGCTCACCCAAGTGATCAGCAGCCTGCCGTCCACGCCTGGGCCCGCCTTGCCCCAGCCCAGTCGCAGCGTGCCCCCGGCGGGGTCCTGGGGAGTCAGGGGCGGCAGAGAAGGCTTCCCGGGCGACGCACTGCGTCCATATTTCCAGGAAGGCGGTGTCAAGGGGATGATCCACTCCGGCGATGGCTTCCCGCGCGGGGGCCCGGAAGCCCCTGTTGGGCGACGCAAGTCGATTCTGTACTGGGCCCCCGAGCGTGAATCGCTTCGCGACCTGCGAGCGAGGCTTCTCGCGCTCCCCCAGTGCGAGGCGACCCCTGAAGGGCTCGTCTACCAGCAGACCGAGCTTCGCTGGCGGCTCGAGACCAAGGCGATCGATCTGCTCGACCGGCTGCACAGCGAGTACTTCAACCTGGTGATCCTCGACTTGCGCTCGCGGTCATCGCACGGGTTCGAGGCGCAGGTCGAAGAGGCCATGACGCTGCTCGACGCCATGGATTCCACTGCGGACATCGAGGCCCGCTTCGGCTTCCATCGCGTGGTGGCGCTGGTCTCGGGCGACGAGGATCGAACCGATCGGCTCATCGCCACGCTGGGGGCACGCCATGTGGGCCGGGTCCTACGCGGGCCGGCGCCCGGCGAGCGCCTGGGCGAGACCTCGGATGCCTTCGCTCGCCTGCTGCTCGACGAGATGCTGCGCCTGATGCTGGAGCGCCGTCCCGGGCTGCGCGCCCTGTGCTGCTCGGGCGGAGGGATCACCGGCATCTACTTCGAGCTGGGCGCGCTCAAGTGCCTGAGCGACTGCCTGCGACCGGCGGGAGTGCTCAACGAGCTCGACCTGTACTTCGGCATCAGTGCCGGGGCGACGGTCACCGGGCTGCTCGCCAATGGCTACACCGTGGACGATTGTCTGGCTTCATTGGCTGGTGTGAGCGAGGGCGAGCTGCCGCCGACGAACCTGTCGGTCCTGCGGCTGCAGATGATCGATGCGGCCAACCTCGCTGACCGCGTGGGCCGCGCCCTGCTGGCCTTCGGACAGACGCTGTGGCGGGCGCGGCACGGCCGATTGAGGGTCTCGCTGGAGTCGCTCCTCCTCGACTACTCGGACCTGTTCGGCCCGCCCCTGCGCGCCGCGCCGCTGGAGCAGAAGCTGCGTGAGCTCTTCACCGCGCCGGGCCGGAGCAACGACTTCCGCTCGGTGCGACGCCGACTCTACATCGGGGCCACGGATCAGGACCTGCGCCGCCACGTGCTATTCGGCTCCCCGGGGCACGACGACGTGCCGATCAGCGTAGCGGTGCAGGCCTCCTCGAGCCTTCACCCCGCCTTCTCCTCGACCCAGATCAAGGACCGCTTCTTCTGCGACGGCGCGGTGACCGCCACCTCGCACGTCCCGGAGGCGATCCGCATGGGAGCGGACCTGCTCTTTGTCATCGACCCCTTCCTGCCCTACGTGTCCAAGGAGCCGGGCTACGCGCGGACCCGAGGCATGCTCTACAACATCGACCAGGACGTCCGGACGCTCTCGTACACGCGCTTCGAGCGGCTGCGCGAGGCGGCGCTGCGGCGACACCCTGCGGTGAGCAGCTACACCTTCCTGCCCGCCAACAGCCTGCGTCGCACGCTCTCGGTCAATCCCATGGATCACCGCCCCTATCTGTCGATCTGGCGCGGGGCCTACCTGTCCACCCTGCGGCGCATCCAGCACCTGCGCTACCGGATGGAGGGCGACCTGGCGCTCCATGGGATGGGGCTCGACACCTCGCGCGCCGAGGAGATCGCCGAGCGCCTGCGGGGGAAAGAGAAGACCACCCTCGATGACTTCTTTCCGGGCGGCCGCCGCCGAGCCTCGGCCGGGCGAAGGCTGAAGCGCCCAGCACTCTCCTCATCAGAGCCGGCCCCGGAACCCCAGCCATGACTCGGGCTCTCGTCACGCCGTCGTCCGTCGTCCCATCGTCGTCGACGTGGTCGTTGACGTTGACGTTGACGTGAACGGCGACGGCGATGGCGACGGCGACGGCTTCTTGGACCCGAAGTACGGAAGGGTCGGGTCCGCTATGGGCTTCAAGCCGTTCACGTCGCCGTCGCCGTCAACGTCAACGTCAACGTTCACCGCTCTCGCTACGCGTATTTGTACGGGTCCGGGATCTGCTCGGGCGACAGAGGGGTGAGCAGCGGCTCGGGATCCTCGATCAGCGTGGCCAGCGTGGTGATGGTCTTCGCCAGGTTGACTCCATCCGCGATCCGCTCGTCCAGGGTGAACGAGGTGGTGATGATGTCCTCCACCGCCGGCTGGCCCTGCTCGTCGACCACCACGCCCTTCTTCAGCTTGCCCATGACCGCGAAGAACGAGCACGTGCCCCACTCGAAGAGGTGGTGCTGGACCGCGTCGATGCCGATGCTGCCCAGGTTGGCGAGGTAGGCCGACGAATAGAGGGCGTCACCCTTGATCGCCGAGGCCGGCAGCAAGTTGAAGTAGTCGAAGACCTTCCAGCCCCACATCAGCACGCGCGTCAGCCATCGCGGGAGCTTGGTGAGGGTCTCGGTGATGTCCTCGTCCTTGGAGCTCTTCGACTTCTTGACCGTCGCGACGACGTCCCAGATGCGCTGCGCCACCTGCTCCAGCGTGTCGGTGGGCTCGAAGACGATCTTCACGTTCGTCTCCGCCGCCGATTCGGTGAGCTCCTTCTTGGTGACGAAGGCCATCTCAATCTGCTTTCGCTGATAGATGCGCCGGCCGACGACGAAGCGGTTGTTCTCCGGCCGGGTCGCCATCAGCCGCACCCCCGCCGCGAGCAGGATGTGGAAGAGGGTGTAGCGGCGCTCGGTGCGGCCCTGGTTGAGCCGCTCCAGGATGGCGAGCGCCTTCTTCATCCGCATCGACTGCTGGTGGACGATGATCGACTCGGTCCGCGTGGGCATGAGGTAGGGGAACATCTTGCGGAAGCCAGGAAGCCTGGAGAGCAGGACTCCGTCGGACCGGCGGGCGAAGAGAGGCATGGAAGCTCCGTGCGAGAAGTGCCCGATCTCTAACAGACCGGCACGGCGAGCGTCAGGCCCGTGATCACCGTCGGCCCCCCAACGACACGCCGCCGGCTCGCTCCCCGCTCCTCCTGCCCCCTCGGGAGCTCCTGCGCGAGCTATCTCTCGAAGATGGACTCGAAAGCGCCCTTGAAGGCACGCCCGATTGCCTTGAAGAACTCGAGCAGGCCCCACTCCTCGCTATCGACCTCGCCGGAGTAAGCGCTAGGGGGAGAAGGGGCCGCGTCGCGCGCCACGAGGGTCTTCTGCCCGGCCGTGACGACGCGCTCTCCGCGATGGCCCGTATCCTCCACTGCGACCGAGCCCGCCATCACCCTCACCTCCATGTCTCCCTTGGAGAGCTTCTCCACCACGAACGAGGTGCCCAGCACGCGGGCCTGGCCGCGATCGGTGCGAACGATGAAGACGCCGCGGTCCCGGTCCACCAGACACCAGACCTTGCCAGCGCCCAGGTTGACGCCCTCGCCGCCGCCGTCCAGCGTCGCACTGGTGTTCGGGTACAGGCGCACCAGGCCACCGCGCTCCACTGCGAGCTCGGCAAAGCCCTTGGCGCCGACCTGGATCAGGCTCCCCGCATTCACCTCCCCCCCCCGCTGTGCAGGCTTGGCGTCGACGGCGAGGCCCGTGGCGCGCACCACCCGCGCGGCGTGGACCGGCGGCGCAGGGCGCAGCACGAGCTCCCCGACGATTCCCACCATCAGCAGCACCGCCGCGACCGCGATGGCGACGACCCGCCAAGGCCGGCCCCTCAGCCGCAGCACGCCGACGCCATCCCGCAGCACCGGCCAGACGCCCCAAGACCTCTGGCTGGTCGGCTCGGCGCGAGGCGCGATCGCCGCCAGGGCCAGGCGCTCGGCGCGGCGCTCCTCGCGCACGGTCGGAGAATCGGGCCTCCCGGCCAAGGCGCGCAGCAGGAGGACCTGCTGGTCGTACCAGCTTCGACAGCTCACGCAGCCACGCAGGTGTGCACGCAGCCGCGCCTCGGCGTCGGGCGCGAGCCCCTCGGACAGGTAGCGCTCGATCACGCGCCTATCGTGCATGACCGTCCCCCCGCTCTTGCGCGCGGCCCAGCGCGGCCATGAGGGCCTCGTTCCTTCGAGCCCGGACGAGCAGCACCTTCTTCATGTACTTGCAGCGCAGCCTCGAGATCCCCATCGCCGGGGCCACGTCGACATACTCGAGCCCCTTCACGAAGTAGAGCTCGAAGAAGCGCCTCCAGACCGGCACGAGCTTGGCCGCGAACGCCTCGACCGCCTCCCCCAGCTCACGCAGCTCGACGGGGTCGGCGCCGTCAGCGGGCGCCTCGAGCTCGCCGAGAACGGCCTCGCCGTCTTCTCGCAAGGGGGCCGAGGGGTCGGACCTGCGCAGCAGATCCAACGCCCGCCTGCGCGCCAGGGTGGCGAGCCAACCCCCAAGCTCCTCCGAGCGCTCCACGTCGAAGCTCGCGCGCTGTTGATAGACGTGGGTCCAGATCTCCTGCATCGCTTCCTCGCGCTCGAAGGCGCTGGCCCAGTAGCGGGCGACGACGCGCCGGAGCAATTCGGTGTAGGCCCGCACCACCTCGGCGAAGGCCTGGGCCTCGCCGGCGCGAAAGCGTTCCACCGTCGCGCGGGGCAGCGTCACCGTTCTGCTCCTCAAGTACGCAGGCACTCGTCCGTCGGGAGAGCCTTTTCTGTCCGAGCGCCCGAAACAAAGCCGCTTCAGCAGCGATTCCCAGGGCTTGTGGGTTTATTTGTCCCGTCACGGGTCCCCGTCCGTATCAGGAATGGAGGGAGCGAACCCCGGCCGCAGGAACGCCCACGAGGATGCCATGGACGTCGCCATCATGATTGAGGAGTTCGTCGCGCTGAATGCGAAGGCCAAGAGCTTCGAGCTCACGCCCGCCGAGCTCCAGCGCTGGGCGGACCTCAAGGAGTCCCTGATCTCTGCCATCGCCCGCACGCCGATGTCGCCTGGCTCCGCCCCGACCAGCCGGCCCATGCGCAATGAGAGCTGAGCATTCCGTCGCCTCAGCGCAGCACGAAACCCGCCCCTTCCCGTCTTGTTTGCCGAGTCGACGGTTGGGCAGATCCCTCGACTATGCCGCTCCGCCGTGGCAGGACATCGCCGGCGCGCGCTGTGCCGGTGCTGGCGAGCGGGGAGAACCGAACATGGAAGAGCGGCTGACCGAGCTGGAGATCAAGGTCTCGTACCTGGAGAAGGCGCACGACGAGCTGAGCGAGGTCGTGCGCGAGCTCTTCGAGAAGGTCGCGAGCCTCTCGGCCCAGGTGCGCAGCGCCGGCGAGGTCACGACTCAGGCGCCCGAGCCTCCGCGCACCCTCGAAGACGACAAGCCACCTCACTATTGAGCGCCCATCCCGAGGCCTGCCAGCCCCTGTCCGCGGATCGGCGCAGGTCTCGACCGCGTCCGAGTCCTAGCCGGCCTCGAGGTTGAACTCCATGGTGTCGAAGGAGACGTCGCCGATCCGCTCCTGGCCGCACCAGCCGGCAAGCGTGCGGAATCTCAGGGTTCGGCCACTTCGAGTCTGGGCTCCAGGCCGCATCCGGCCGCACCAGTTGTGCCCTTGTGCTCCGCGCCGAGCGATAGCTGCGCTGAACCCTCGTCCGCCGAGGTTACCGCCGCGCTCGCCGAGGCGCTGGCCGCCTGGAGCCGCAACGTCGACCGCCACGAACTGGCGACCCGACTCGGCGTGCTGCTCCAGGCGTTCAAGGCGACAGAGTAGGCTGTGCGGACGCCCTGCGGCGGCGCCTACTTCAGCACCACCGGCTTGTTCCTCGTCGCGTAGCTGCCGATGACCAGAAACCCCGGAATCGTTCCGTGCACGGGGCCGCCTGGCAAGTCGATGTCGGACTCAAACGTCAGCGGGAAAACCTGCGACGGAGACTTGCCGAGGTGCTTGTACGTCTTTGCCAGGTCCGACGGCTTGGGGCGGATGATGCCCATCCAGAAGGTGACCTGCCCGAAGCTGCCCACGATGGCCGGCTGAGTTGTGCCGAGGTCGCGCTCGGCTCCAAGCGGCGGGCTGAGGTAGCCCACCATCCGACTGCCGTCTGCGAGCTCAAAGCGGGCGCGGACCATGACCATTCGGCCTTTGAGCTTGCGCGGGTCGGTGACTGACACGGGCCGAACTGTCGCCTCGTCCTGGCCCTCGACCCCTTCCTCGTCGAGCGCGTACTCCCAGACCGCGAACCGCTCAAGGTCGGCCGGGGTCAGGTCGTACACCTGCTTGCGGACCTTCTTCACGTTGACGTCCTTTGGCAATGCGGCGGTTTTGTCGGCTTAAGGCCGACCACTGGCAGTGCGGAAACTTGCTGGGCAGAACGGTGGCGGCGGGGCTAACGCTACCCGTTCGGCGGTGGCGCATAGCACACCTCTTTCGCTGGAACCGGGATGACGCACTCGCCACCCCAAGGGGGATTGAAGACGAGGTGTTGCGCGTCCTTGAAGCGTACGTTCCGAGGCCAGGACCCTGCCTGCAAGTCCTCGTTCGCCACCCAGCCCCTCGGCAGGTCCACCAAGATCTTGTGCTCGGTGCATCGACCCTGCTCGGCAACTTCCTGAAGGTAGAGGGTGGCCCAGTGCACGGGGCCACCCTTCGCGGGCGTGTCCCAGTCCGCCTGGTCGTCATCGCCAGCCCACCAGTAGGCGAACGGTTCAAGGACCAGCGCGAGGTACTGCTCATCCGGCGAGAACATGCACGGCGTTGCGCTCTCGCCGGCCACATAGGCTAGGGAGGCCAACGTCGCAAGTTCGGGCAGCGCGAACAAGAGAAAGCCCTCTTCGCTCTGCCCCGAATAGATCCAAAGAGCGCCATGCCGCCCGCTCGCGGTGATCGAGAGTTCAATCCCGCCCACACCGCATCCTGTGGCGAATGGCATCCGAGAGTCGCGCTTGACCGCCGACTCCGGCCAAGCGAGCACGGCGACCCGCACAGCTCCAGGCACCGTCACGACCACCAGGTGCTGGCCATCGGGCGTCCAAAGAGCATCTTCGGCGTCGGGGAAGAAGCGGATGAGCTTGCCAGTCGTCGCGTTCCAGACTCCGGGGGCAGTCGCACGTTTTCCATCCAAGAAGCGGATCACGAATGCGCCGTCGGGATGGGGACGAATCAGGTCGGTGCCAAACGGACTCTCGCGCAAGAACTTCGTGCCCGCCCAGCCAGAGGGCACGTCGAAGCGACGGTCGTCCATCATGGTCATTCCCTCCTCGCCTCCGCTGGCTGCCCTGAGCTTCGCCTCGGCAAGAGCTAGACGGAAGCGCAGAAGCCACACTCCCGGCGCTACTTGCTCGGCTGGCGTTGCCCAACATGCTCAAGGACAACGACAAGCACGACTGGCGTGAGGGTGCGGTCTACAGCCGCAGCCAAGTGGAGCAGTTGATCTCCGACCCTCCGGTCCCCGAGGAGCGCCGCGTCCTCGACGCTGTGCTCCTGATTGCGGGAGTGCGGCCGGGCGAGTCGTTCGCCCTTCGCTGGCGCAACTACGATCCCACGCTCGAGCCTCTCGGTCGGCTGGACGTGGCGCGGAGCTTCAACAGCGACGTCCTGAAGGAGAGGAGCACCGAGACCGGCAACCGCCAGCTCGTCCCGGTTCACCCGCCGTTGGCGGGTTCTCGCCGCCTGGAAGCTGTCCGGGTGACAGCACTACACCGCCCTCGCCCCGCATGATCCTGCCGCAGCTGCGCGGCGAGGACTTGGTGCACTCCAGGGACGTGGACGCACAGGAGGATTTCTACCTGGACCTCCAAAACCTGGGGCTGCGGCAGCGTCGCGTCTGCGCTACCCGGCGCACCTTCATCAGCCTGGCGCTGGGCGATGGAGCTTCCCCGGAGACCCTCCGGTGGGTGACCCACGGGACCGCGCGGAGGTGCTCGAGCTGCGGCTGGGGAGGGCAAGCTACTGCCGCTGCGGATGGCCGCCGGCGGAAGCGACGGCCAGGTCGAGATGACGGTCGAGACGACAGAGCGGGAGGCCGCAGGGGCACACGAGGAGCACAACGCACTGCGTCGTCCTCTGGAATCAGCCCGCCTCGAGGTTGAACTCCATGGTGTCGAACCAGAAGCCCAACCCCTGCACGGCGTCGAGCTGCGCCTGCACCAGCGCCACGTGCCCGTCCTCGATGGTCAAGAAGGCCGCGAAGAGGGCACGTTCGGCCTCAGGCAGGGTGGAGACCAGCGTGCGGTAGAAGCTGCTCGCCTCCATCTCGTACTGTAGCGCCAGCTTGACGGCCTCGAGCTCGGTGCCGCTCGCGACGCGCTTTCCGGGACGCTTCTGCAGCCTCTTCTTGGCCTCGTCGATCCAGACCACGCCCTTGGGCAACAGGCTCTTCACCGGCGCCGCGATGACGACCTTGCCGGTCGCCTTCCACTCGTCCAGGCAGTGGTTGAGGTAGGCGACGTGTCCGTCCTCCTCCCTGGAGAGGAGCTCGAAGAGGGCCCGGCCCTTCAGGTCCTCGAGGACCTTGGCGCTCTTGAGGTAGTGATCGCGGACCTTCACCTCGTAGTCGAGGGCGGTGCCGATGGCTTCTTGGAGTGTCATGGGATTCTCGGGGAAAGGGGGGCTGTCAGCTGGCTAGAACGGCGAGAAGCCGGCCTCGGACCAGTAGCTCTCCTGCAGCTCCTGCTGCTGGCGCACGAAGGCATCGTAGTGACCCGACTCCCACTCCACCAGCTGCTGGAAGAACCGCTTCGCTTCCGGCAGCGTCGCCCTCGCCGCCTGCTCACGGTAGAAGTTGATGCCGTTGAGCTCGAGCTGCGCGGCGATCGCCAACGCGCTCATCTCGACATGAGCCTGCTTGAGCCGCGCTTTGAAGTCCGCCGAGAAGATCGGGTGCTGCTCTGTCAGGCGATGAGCCTCGCCCAGGGTGGCGCCGCGAGCCAGCTCACCCGCCGACATGACCGATTGATGATGCTGCTTGAGGAACTCGAAGTGGCCCTGCTCCTCTGCTGCCAGCTCCTCGAAGACCTTCTTGCCCGAGGCGTCCTGCGTGTTGACGGCAGCCATCTTGTAGAACTCGAAGCCTGTCCGCTCGGCCTGCATCGCGGTCCTCAGCGCTTCAACCAGCTCCTTCAGCTTCACATCCATGGATGCCTCCTCGTTGGGTGTGGCTCTTCTAACCCCTTCGCCGGCGTCCCGCCAGCCAGGCTGAGGCCCCATCCCGGCGCCTGACTTGCGGGCCGACCGACCCCATCTCCTCCTTGGGAAGGCAGGAGACCGCCCATGAATCTCGAGCTCTCCGGGACCGAGGCGTTGGAGCTCAAGCGCGCGCTCGACATCTACCTCGCAGAGCAGGCCTTCGAGGTGGCGCGCACCCACGAGCGGAAGTACCGCCATGATCTGGTGGTTGATAACGACGCGCTCGAGGCCATCCGCAAGCGCCTGGAGCAGGAGATCGCCACCCAACAGGCGGCCAACTCCCAGCGGACCTAGCGGGCGCGAGGACCTCACGCACTCGCCGTCGCGGGGATCGGCCGCTGTCGCCGCGCCCCGTGACGCAGACGACCCGCAAACTTCAAGGCCATCGCGATAGAGTCCTGGCGGAAGTGGGGGTAGATTCCGGTTTCCCCTGTGATTGACCAGCCCCACCCTGACGACTCCCCGCCAATGGAAAATCTCGAGCTCCTCGTCACCGACGGCATCATCGAAGCAATCCTAGGGCGCCTGAAGAGCGGCAAAGAAGCCGACCTCTGGCTCGTGCAGCACGGTGGCGAGGTGGTCGCCGC
>JACRCT010000274.1 GCA_016218885.1 Deltaproteobacteria bacterium
AGGGCACGCTGGAAATCGTCATCGACGAACCGATCGAAACCACGGCGTGGACGAGTGAGGACATCCATCAGAGGATGGAAGACGTGCGCGCGATCATGCTGAAGAACATGGGCTAGGGGTTGGACCCCTAGCCCCTTGCTTCCAGCGCCCACGCGCCCCTACCCTGTCGGCTCGGAGGTCCGCCGCCCTGAAGAGCTTCCACAGGTACCATATCGAGACCGCCGAGGCGTTGCCATTGACCCCGCAGCCGGGCCGCTTCTCGGTCAAGATTGATACTGCCCGCTTCCTGCGAATGGCTGCGACGCTGGTAAGCGAGTCGAGTTCGCTGGCGTCCCTGAGGGCCAACTTCGGAAGCCGCCCGTGCATCTACGGGGTATACGACGGACCGCTGGGGGGCTTGCAGGCGCGGGAGTCTCTGTGCCGCGGTTGCCTGCGCTGCATGATCGAGCACCCCGACGTGGCTCGAATCGAGCTCAGTGCCGAGTACAAGCGGCTAGGCGATCGTTACTGGAAGCCCGAGCAGGTGCTGACGGTCTGGAACGAAGCGGCCACGGGACGCGTTCCGGTGCGCGGGATGGGCTACGGCGGCCCGTTTCGCGGGCCGGGATTCGACGACATCTGGACCGACTTCTCCGAGATCGTGCGCCCCACGCGCGACGGGATTCACGGCCGCGAGTACATCTCTACCGCCGTGGATCTCGGAACGCCGCCTCTGCCGCTGGGCGACTTCGAGCAGGCCGCGGCGGATTGCGAGCGGCTGCTGTCGTTGCCGCTGCCGATGGTCCTGGAGGCCCCGCGGCTGGCTGCCGGCGACGCCAGTGCAGTTCTCCCGGCGTTGGCCAGTGCGGCCTCTCGGGCGGGCACTCTGCTTCTCTGCGACTCGGATCAGTGGGACGATTCGTTGACTCCTTTCGGGGCAAGCGTGGCCCCCGTGCTGCACGCAGCCCCTCAACCGCGGCGGCCCAGCGGCCCATCGGGCCCGGCCCCCACTCTCATCGAATGGGCTTCAACCGAGGAGAACCCTGTGCCGCCGCTGCGAGCCGTGCACGAGTCGGAGGATGCCCTCTGGTGCCTGCGGCTGCCGATGTCACCGGGCTTCGAGGACAGGGTCGTCGAGCTGGTGCGGCGGGGTGCCGGCTGCCTTCACCTGCGAGCCGACTACCATGGCCGCGAATGGGAGACCGCGACGCCGCGGTTCGTCACGGATTTGACGCGCAGCGTGCATGGCCGTCTCGTTGGGGAGTCGCTTCGCGACCGCGTCACGCTGATCGTCGGAGGCGGCATCGTGGCGGCCGAGCACGTCCCCAAGACGATCCTCTGCGGCGCCGATCTGGTCGCTCTGGAAACGGCGCCGCTCGTTGCGTTGCAGGCGGCCTGGAAGGGCGATTGGACGGGCCGCGACGCCACTGTGCCGTATCTGCAGGCCATCGACCGGGACTGGGCTGCCCAGCGCGTCATGAATCTGTTGTGTGCTTGGCGCGACCAGCTCCTCGAGATCATGGGCGCCATGGGTTTGCGCGACGTCCGCCGGCTGCGCGGCGAGGTAGGAAGGGCGATGTTCGCCGCCGAGTTAGAGCACGAGATCTTCGGGCCGCTCTTCGGGCGGCCGCGCCAGGAGGGCCGCGGCCATGCCTGAATCCCACAGGGCCGCTCACCTCGCGCAAGCTGCGCGGGATCGCCATGTCCATCACCTCCGCAATGGGCTTCAGATGCTCTCCTCGCCCGGCTATCGCACGCCGGATGCCGTCGGCAACTTGCGCTGGACCGAGGACCTGCTGCTTTCGACCTGGGAGCAAGCAGCCACCGGCCGCCCTCCGCTCTCTGGCCGCGAGTATCGCACCGGCCGCTCGGGCGGCGGTTTCGACCGGATGCGCTTCATCTTCGAGCCCGAGGCCCGCGCCGCTCACGGCTCGGGCAAGCTCATCACGGGCGATATCGACCTCTCGATCCCCCTCAATCGGCGCGGCAGCGGCGTGGAGCTCACGATTCCAATCCCCATCTATGGCGCCGGCTTTTCGTTCGGGTCGGTCAGCCTCCGGGTGATGCAGGCACGGGCCATCGCCGCCGAGGAGCTTGGAACTTACACATCCACCGGGGAGGGTGGCTACCCGCCCCCGCTGGCGACGCACAAGAGCAGCATCATCACGCAGGTCGCCACGGGCCTCTTCGGCGTGCGCGAGGAAACCATCCAGTGGGCGCCCATCGTGGAGTTGAAGTACGCCCAGGGCGCCAAGCCGGGGCTGGGCGGCCATCTGCTTGGCAACAAGGTAACCAGCGACGTCGCCAGCATGCGCGAGTCGGTGCCCTGGGTCAGCCTGTTCTCCCCCTTCCCGATTCACAGCGTCTACTCCGTCGAAGACCATCGCAAGCACGTCGACTGGCGTCGCCCCGTCAACCCCCGCGCCCTGATCTCCGTCAAGGTCTCCACACCGGTCGACGTCGACATGGTCGCCGTAGGCATCTATCACGCCGGCGCTAACATCATCCACCTCGACGGCAGCTACGGCGGCACGGGGGCGGCCCCCGAGATCGCCAAGAAG
>JACRCT010000275.1 GCA_016218885.1 Deltaproteobacteria bacterium
CTCGGCGTGGGACCACGCGATGCACGCCGTCGCCGCCCAGGACGGCGCACACCAGTTCACGACCTTCACCGGCCAACCCCTGTGGAACGTCGGCGGCCTCGACGACAGCAACTGGGCCTCGCCCTCGGCGGCCCGCATCCAGGGCAGCTGGATCGTGTTTCACGGCAGCTACGACGGCACGCTGCGCGCGCTGCCCCTGGATGAGCGCGATCGGCGCCCTCCACCGGTACGCTCCAACCTCTGGTTCTGGCTCTCCTTCCCGATCGCGTTGGCGCCGGTGGGGGTCCTGGCAGTGTGGTTGACCCGGGCTTCCCGGAATCAGCGGCGGTAGGCCTGGCTCAGGCCCGGACGTCATCGGGAGCGAACGGACGGCTCGACGATCGGAGCGCGTGCTCCCTGACTCGGCTCGTGACCCCGCACCCCCGCCAGCGGGACGAGGCCGCAAGACGCGAGCAGCTGGGCTGCGCTCGAGGAGATCGACGTGGAGAACGCGTCATCATGCTGTCCACGAGCTTCGTCCTCGGCGACTCGAACGAATCAGCGACGTTTGCCTTGACCGGGAACTTGGCGTCTTCCTTCCGACCATGCTCTCTTCGGCATCGGGGCCCCCGGCGTGGCACCGATGTCTCTCGAGGAGCGATTTCGAGGGCTCGCACCACCCACGCCATCGCTGCCCAACTATTCGAGACTCCCGCACATCTCGGGGCAGCCGCACCCTTTGAAGACCTGTGATGACCTGGAGGATGGTGGCTGCGTGAACGCCGGATGAGGACGCTGCCACCTCGCGAAGACCAAGCATCGATGCTCTCGGAAGGAGACCCGAATGAAGGAGCACTTCCTCGCACCGCTGATGAGCGTTCCCTTCCTCGTTCTCGCCGCGTTGGTCGGGCTCGGCTGCACCGAGCCAGGCGTCGCACCCGATGCTGGCGAGAACGGCTGTGAGACCGGCCTCTCCTCGGAGCAGGACCATTGCGGCGCCCCCGATGCTGGTTCCGAGCTGGACGCAGCATCGGCCGGGTGCGAGGACCGCTGCCCGGGATCGGGGGCGACCCAGTGCCTCAGCGCGACCGAATACTCGATCTGCAAGCAGGTCACACTGGAGCCCTGCTTGAGCTGGAGTGCCCCTCAACTCTGTGGCCCCCACTCGGAGTGTGTGGGTGATCATTGCAGCTGCGCTTCCGGGTTCGGGGACTGCGACGACGACCTGGACAACGGCTGCGAGACCGATCTCTCTTCGGAACACGACCATTGCGGCGGGTGCAACGCAAGCTGCGGGGCACACGCGGTCTGCTCCGGCGGCCAGTGTGCCTGCGAGAATCAATATGGCAACTGCAACGGCGGATGGGCGGATGGCTGCGAAGCGTTGGAGGGCAGCAAGGACTATTGTGGCGCCTGCGGTGCGGTGTGCGGCGGCCAGGGCGCTGCGGCTTCCTACTGCAGCACCGATCATTGCCTTTGCTCCGGATCAAACGAGAGCTGCGACGGCGACTGGGCGAACGGCTGCGAGGTGGACCTCAGCAGCGATCCGGCTCACTGCGGAACCTGCGCCAATGAGTGCTCCCCTCCCCACGTTTTCGGCGAAAGATGCGTCGGAACAGGGCAGAGCGCTCCCGGCATTCCCGGCACGTGCAACTGGGACGGGTGCGTCTATCCCTACCTGAACGCGGACCGAAACGCCCAGAACGGCTGTGAGGAGCTGGGGTTGTCGCTCCCAGCCAAGTACGGCTTGGTGGGGGTGGACGCGCACGCGTACGACGCGAGCGCCACCGAGGACGGCGGCTTCGTCATCGCCGGGACGACGGACGACGGCACCCGAGCGAGGCCCTGGCTGCTCAAGCTCAACCCGGACGGGACCATCGGATGGCAGAAGGCCCTCGTGATGAGCCAGGAGAATCACGCGACCTATTCCGTGCGGCCCGTCTCCACTGGCGGATACGTGGTTGCCGGCTACATCAGCATCTCCGGCGTGCTGAACGGGCTGCTGGTCAGGCTCGACGCTTCCGGAGACGTGTCGTGGGCCAAGACCTACGGCGGCGGCAAGCACGACTGGTTCAACACCGTGCGCGAGACCTCCGACGGTGGCTTCCTCCTGGGAGGACGCGTCGCCTCGTTTGGCCAAGTCGGGACCTGCCCTTGGTACCCCGGAGGAGAGGAGACGTGCTGGAGCGCCTGGGTCGTGAAGACCGACGGCACTGGCGCCATCGAGTGGCAGCGGGCCATGGGGGTCGCCAACAACCGCGCAGAGACGGTGGCGATCGAGCGCGCCGAGGATGGCGGGGGCTACGTCCTCGCGGAGACCTCAGCTTTCGCACGAGGCGCTTGGCTCATCAAGCTCAGCTCTAGCGGCGACATCGCGTGGCAGAAGTCCTTCGGCGAAGGGCTCGACAGCAGGGCGGGGATGGTGGCCACAACGGGCGGCGGGGTCGCCTTGGCCGGGTTCTCGTCGCAGAGCGCGGGCAACCTGCTCGCCGACACCTGGGTCGCCAAGGTGAACACCGACGGGAGCATTGCCTGGCAGGCGGGCTTCGACTGCGACTATTCGCAGCTGCGCCTGCGCCAGACAAGCGACCAGGGCTACCTCCTCGCGTGCAGCGACAAGGTCGCCCGCCTCGATTCGGCCGGGGCGTTCCACTGGGTCAGGTCCTACATTGCAAACGCCCCGGCTGCCGTGCTGGAGCTGACGGGGGGGCCATGGCTCGTGGCTGGCAGCACTGGAAAGCTGGACGAATTGCAGCCGAAGGCGCGCTTCTTCGCGATGAAGCTGGACACTGACGGGAGCGTCGCCGGCAGCTGCCCCAGCGGGATGGGCGCAGTGACGACGCTTCCGACCGCGGTGACCGACGTCGCCGCCGATGATACCCACGTGGTACCGACCAACACCTGGGCCGCGCCGGCGAACCACAGCGGGTCCGTGACGGTGACGGACGCCGTGCCCCAGACTGTCTGCGCTCTTCCCTGAACGGCTGGTCTACGCAGCCGATGCCGCGACCGGGCGCAGCCTCTGGGTGCACTCGATAGAGGAGTACCGGCCGACGCTCGGCGGCGCGCGGCGCGCGCTGCCCCTGGACGAGCGCGATCGTCGCCCTCCGCCGGTACGCTCCAACCTCTGGTTCTGGCTCTCCTTCCCGATCGCGTTGGCGCCAGCGGCCTCATTGGCCCTGTGGCTCACTCGACGGGCACGTCAGGGCGCACGGCCCCGGTAAGGCGCGCGCCCAGACGCTGCCCTCCTTCACCCCACGACAGGACCCGGACCGTCGGCGCGGCACCTCTCGCACGACGCTCGCCCTCCACGCTCGCCGGGACCCCGCTGCTTGCGAACGTCAGGCGCAGGCCATGGCCAGGCCGGGCTGCCCGTAGTAGGCGTCGATCGCCTCGCGCATGGCGAGCCTGGCCCGGTGCAGGCGGCTTCTGACGGCGGGGATGGTCGCCCCTACCGCCTGGCCGATCTCCTCGTATGAAAGCCCGTCGATGTCTTTGAGCAGGAAGACGGCGCGGTGCTCTTCAGGGAGCGTCGCGGTTGCGCACGTGATGGCGCAGCGCAGCTCGTGATCGAGCACCTGCGCCTCACTGCTCCGGCTCCAGTCAATTCCCGCGCTCTCGACGAGCCGGCCGTCGGCGTCGAAGCGAGGCCCCTGCTCCTCCTCCTGGGCAGGGGCCTCGACCTTCCTTCGGCGCAGCTTCATCAGGCAGAAGTTGGCGCAGATGCGGTACACCCAGGACCCGAAGGCCGCGTCGCCACGAAAGGCATCCAGGTGCCTCCAGGCGGAGAGGAAGGTCTCCTGCACGATCTCCTCTGCCTCGCCGCGGTCCTTCGTCATTCGCAGTGCGAGCCCGAAGACCTTCGACCGGTAGAGCGTAACGAGCCTCTCGAACGCCACTTGCTCGTCTCTCCGGGCGAGTTTGATCACCTTCCTGTTTCTTCTCCGACCGAAATCCGAGGTTTCCGCCAGGTCTTCCATGACGATCCCTGCTCTCGTGGGTCTCAGGCTGGCCCGGATGGCATCAGCCCCGTGCTTCCGCAGCCCCGCGGATGAGCGCGAACCATGGCCTCGTCCTTCGCGAGGTGGCCTTTGGCGTCGGCGACGACGGTGCCTGGATGCCTCGTGTGTTCACGCCCCCACCCCGCCATAGCACCTGCCGTGCCTCGCCAAACTCCTCAGTAGTTTCGCAGTGCTGGCTCAATGCGATGTGACGTGGACATCCGACCTGCGTTGTCAGAGCAACATCAGTGATGTACTTTTCGCATCCATGGACCAGCTCGATGCCCTGGTGAAGATCGCGCAAGACCTGACGGAGGCTCCGAACGCGACCCAGCGCAAGCGCCGCCTGCTCGACGGGCTCGCAGGGGTCATCCCCTTCGAAGCGGCCGCTCTTCTCCGCCTCGACCGGGACGCGCTCGTTCCCGTTGCTTCGCTGGGGCTGATGCCCTCGGCGCTGGGGAGACGCTACCTGCTGCGCGAGCACCCACGACTGGAGATCATCTGCAAGTCGCAGCAGCCCGTGCTCTTCCCCGCCGACACCGCGCTTCCCGACCCGTTCGACGGCCTCCTCGCAGGGGATCCAGGCGCCTCGCACCGCATCCACGCCTGCTTGGGCTGCCCGCTGCTCATCCACGGCGAGCTGATCGGCGCCCTGACCGCGGACGCGCGTACCCCAGCGGCCTTCGCCGAGGTGGACACGCGCTTCCTCACCGCTGTGGCGGCGCTCGCAGCCGCAGAGATGCGCACCGCGTCACTCATCGAGGCTCTGGAGCAGGTAGCCGAGCGGCAAGGGCTCATCGCCCGCGACCTGATGCGCGACACCATCGCCATGCAGAGCAGCGAGATCATCGGGGTGAGCCCGCTCATCTGCCGGCTGCGCCGCGAGATCGATCTGGTGGCTCGATCGGACTTGACCGTCCTCATCACCGGCGAGACCGGGGTGGGCAAAGAGCTCGTGGCGAGGGCGCTCTATGCCGCCTCAGAGCGCCGCAGCCAGCAGCTCATCTACGTCAGCTGCGCTGCGCTGCCAGAGACGCTGGTGGAGTCGGAGCTCTTCGGACACGTGCGCGGGTCGTTCACGGGCGCCAGCGCAGATCGCCCGGGGAAGTTCGAGGTCGCCGACGGCGGCACGCTCTTTCTCGACGAGATTGGCGAGCTGCCCCTCGGAGTGCAACCCAAGCTCCTGCGGGCGCTGCAGGAGGGCGAGATCCAGCGCGTCGGCGCCGACCGGCCTCTCTCGGTGAGCGTGCGGGTGCTGGCGGCGACCAACCGCAACCTCGAGGAGCAAGTGAAGGCGGGGCGCTTCCGAGCCGACCTCTTCCACCGGCTCAACGTTTTCCCGCTCCTGGTGCCGCCGCTGCGCGACCGGCGCGAGGACATCCCGCTGCTTGCAGGCCATTTCTGCGATCTGGCGCGCCGCCGCCTTGGGCTGGGCCCTGTGCGCCTGGCAGCCGACGCCGCCGGGGCGCTGTGCGACTACGCCTGGCCCGGAAACGTGCGCGAGCTGGAGAACGTGATCTCCCGCGTGGTCCTGAGGGCCTCCGCGACCGTGGCCCGCGGGGAGCCGGTCATCTTGACCGCGCGGCATCTGGGACCCGAGCTCTCGTGCGTGCCGGCCGACGGCGCCGCGCACTACGACGAGGCGCAGCCAGGTACGCCGCAGATCAAGCCGATGCAGCAGGCCATGCGCGACTTTCGGCAAGCGCACATCCAACGCGCGCTTGAGGCCTCTGGCCACTGCTGGGCCGCAGCGGCGCGGCTGCTCGGCATGGACCGAGGAAATCTGCACCACCTGGCGACCCGGCTCGGCTTGGCGCCGGCGGCCAAGAAGCGCGGTAGCCGCTCACGCTGAGCCGTTGGCCCCAGCCCTTGAGCCGCTCGACGCCCTCGCGGTTCTCCTTTCGGCTGCCATCTCCTTCTGAGGTCTCGAGCGAGGCGAGGCGACCGCTTGCAGGGAAGCCGCGCAGCAGCATGGCTGACACGGGCTTGCTGGAATCAACGGCGGTGGCCCCTGCAGGGCGGTTATGAATTGCCGCACCCTGGACCCTTCGTTAGCGTTCGGGCGCGCTCGGCGTCCGCCGGGCCCTTGGAGGAGACCTGCCATGATCAGCCCGAAGATGCTCGAGGCGCTCAACACCCAGATCAACGAGGAGCTCTACTCGGCCTACCTGTACCTGGCCATGTCCACGTACTGTGACTCCCGCACCTTCAAGGGCTTCGGCGCCTGGCTCCGGGTCCAGTTCACCGAGGAGCAGCAGCACGCCCTCAAGCTGATCGACCACGTGCTGGCGCGCGGCGGACAGCTCTCGCTCAAGCCCATCGCGGCCCCGCCGGCAGAGTACGGGACCATCACCCAGGTCTTCGAGAGCGTCCTCGGCCACGAGCGCCACATCACCGAGCGGGTCCACAAGCTGCACGAGCTGGCCATCGCCGAGAAGGACGTCTCCGCCCAGGTCTTCATGCAGTGGTACGTCACCGAGCAGGTCGAGGAGGAAGCCAACGCCTCGGAGATCGTCGAGAAGCTCAAGATGGTCGGCGACCGCCCCGGCTCCGCGCTCTACCTGGACAAGGAGTACGGCAAGCGCGGCAAGTAGCTCCTCCCCGCTTCTCAGCTCCCCTGCTCCCGCCCCGCCGGGGAGCTCGGGGGCGCGGCGGCTTTGCGCTTCTTGCTGGCGAGGAACCAGCGTCCCAGAAGCCATGCCGCCAGCAGCAGCGCTGGAGCCACCACGAACGCCACGTCAGCCCAGCGCCCGGGCGCCGGACGGACGCTCCCCGAACCCAACCGGATGAGCCCCTGATCGGCGGGGGTCTCGCCGCGGCTGGTGTCGACGACCAGGTCGAGCCTGGCCCCCTCCACTCCACTGGCCTTGAAGAGCGCGACCATCGGCTGCTCGCCGTCAGCGATGCCCGGGGTGCGCTCCAGGTCGACAGCCAGCGCGACGAGCTCTCCGGGAGCCAGGTCGAACCTGGGCACCGCGGGCCGCGCGCTACAAGCCGCGCTCTGGAAGGCCGCCTCCAGGCCGTTTATGGGCCTGCCCGTCTGGTTTCGGAGCAGGACCTCCATCCGCCCGCGTTCGCCGCGCAGGCGCCCGGCGATCCGCCCGGTGAGGATGACCAAGCCCTTGTCCTGCAGCGCCTCCGAGACCTGGAGCTCCAGCGCCGTCAGGCCGGCACGGGTCCGCAACCGGAGATCGGCCTTCCTCTCGAGGAGCGCATTGGCCACGTCCTGAGTTCGGGCCAGTTGGAGCGGGGTCATCCCCCACCGGTCGACGGCGTTCACGTCCGCACCCAGATCGATGAGGGTGTGCACCACCTGAGGATTGGCGGCCTCGTGCAGCGCCGTGCGGCCCCACAGGTCCTTCGCCTCCCACCGAGCCCCGCGCCGGATGAGCAGCTTGACGAGGTGGGCCCGGCCCTGGAGCGCCGCCCAGTGCAAGGGCGTGAGGTCGAACTGGCCGCGGGCATTGGGGTCGGCCCCGCGCTCCAGCAGGAGCGCGGCGGCGTCGGCCTCGCCAGCCACGACCGCGTGGTGGAGCGCCGTCCAGTCCCGCTCGCCCGCCGCGTCCACCGCAGTCGCGCCATCCTCGAGGAGCCGGCGCAGCTCGTCGAGACGTCCCTGGGCGGCCGCCGCGCGCAGGCTCGAGGCATCGCCCCGTCCGAGGGCAGGGCCTGCCACCAAGGCCACGACCAGAGGCAGCAGCATCGGTCCCACGGCTCGGGCCAAGGAGGTCGCTCCCGCTTTGAGTGAAGAAGACGGCAGGAAGTATACTGGCGCAGCTCGTCCGCCATCAGCTGAAGGGCCCCGGCCACAGGTCCGTCCCTTCGGGGGTTCCAGCATGTCCAAGCGCACCCTCGTCCGGCTCATGGCTGTCGCGTCCGCCCTGGTGGCCACGTCCGCAAGCTCGCCGGCGCTCGCGCACTGGTGCGACTGCCTGTGGGCGTCGGGCTACAACCTGGTCCTGCGGCCAGCCCAAGACAGCGTGAGCGTGCCCGCCTCCGGAAATGCCACGCTCGACGTCTTCATCCAGAACAACATGGGCTACCCGCTCTCCAACTTCGTGCTCTACGCCAAGGCGACCGGGTACACCATCAACGTCACCGGCCCCTCTCCCAAGGTGCTCAGCTACCTCATGCCCGGCGAGAAGCTGCGGCGCACGCTGACCCTCTCCAAGTCGGGCGGCGGCAGCCTGACGGTGGAAGCCATCGACTTCTACGTCAGCTTCGGCAACTCCGGGGGCGGGCAGAGCAGGAAGTACGGCAAGTACAGCTCTCCGCACAACGCGGTGGCGATCAAGAAGGCCGATGGCTCCCTGGCGCCCGCCGGCTTTCCCGCCATCGGCCAGCCCGGCTCGGGTGACCAGGGCCAGCACCTTTGCAGCGCGGCAGTCGCCGATTTCGGCACCCTCGACGACGGCCTCGACGCCTTGATGGACGAGTACTGCGCCGGCCGCGGGTCGTGGGACTCCGGCGGCGGCTCCTCGCTGTGCGAAGCCGGCGCCCCGCCCGCGAGCTGCCCGGCGCGCCTGAACGACACCGGCCTCACCAAAGCCGAGGCCCAGCACCTGTGGGCGGCACCGGCCCTGGCCAGCCGCAAGAGCGCTCTGGGGGCCACGCGCATCGCGACCCTGCGCACCCGCCTTCAGTGCGGCTGGAACGACGAGGAGCCCACCGCCCGCTACATGGCGGCGTTCGCCCTGGGCTACCTCGGCGCCGACCCCACGGCGCGCACCTTCCTGCTGGGCATCGCCGGCGGCTCCAATGCCAACGACGCGCTGGTGGCCAAGGCCGCCCTGTACCTGATGGGCGAGGCCTCCTACAAGGCAGAGGTCGAGGCCGGCGCCAACCCTGCCGGCGACTCCAACGTGGCCAGCGTCTGTGCCGGCGCGCTGGGCATCGTGGACGACAACGACCAGGCGGTGACCGCGGTGCTCCTGGAGAAGGCCCGCTGGGAGTGCCCCGGAAGCTGCGACGCCAACGACCCCGCCGACCCCAAGCCCTTCTTCGCCGCCCACATCCTGTCCATCGTCTCCTGGGACAGGAGGGGCTACGCGACCATGGCCGGCGACACCGGGGACCCCAGCTACTTCGGGACGGGCACGGTGGACACGGTCGCCCCCAAGGCCCCCACCCAAGTCACCTGCACGGCCAGCCCCGGCGGCTCGCTGCGCGTGGGCTGGACCGCGGTCACCCAGGGAGTCGACAACAACCCCGAGAGCAGCGTCAGCTACCGGGTCTACTCCGACAACGCCGCCCACCTCTCCTGCACCCGCCCCGGCGATGCCGGCTGCAACTACGCGCACGTCGACCCCGCCAGCAGCATCTACCGCGACTACCCCGATGCCGATGGCACGCGCACCTATTACTTCCGGGTGACGGCGGTCGACGCCTCGACCAACGAGAGCACCTTCTCCACCGAGGTCAGCTGCGTTCCCCGCTACGCACCCAGCGCCGAGCTGTCCTGCACCCCCGCCAGCGGCGACGCGCCGCTGGACGTGACCTGCAGCGCCGCGGGCAGCGCCGACCAGAACGGGAGCGCCGACATCGCCTCCTACTCCTTCCAGCTCGACTCCAATCCGCCCGAGTCCGGGACCAGCGCGTCCAAGGCCTACCACTTCGACGTTGCGGGAGGACACGCGGTGCAGCTCATCGTCACCGACTCCACGGGCCTGACCGACACCGCCATGGCGAGCATCACGGTGCGCGTCGCCGGCAACAACCCGCCCGAGGCCCACGCCACCGCCGAGCCGACGAGCGGTCCCGCCCCCCTGGCAGTCCAATTCGACAGCGCGGGCAGCAGCGATCTCGACGGAGATGCGCTCACCTACTCCTGGAGCTTCGGAGACGGCTCGGAGCCCGCCACCGCCGAACGCCCCGCGCACACCTACCCCAACGCCGGCTCCTACACCGCCACCCTCACCGTCACCGACGACGGGGACCCGCCCGCCTCGAGCTCGGCGATGGTGAGCATCCAGGTCAACGGAAACCGGCCGCCGGACTTGAGCTCGGCCTCGGCCAATCCGCTCACCGGCCAGCCACCCCTGCTCGTCCACTTCGACGCCACCGGTGTCACCGACCCCGAAGGCGACGAGGTGACGGTCACCTGGGACTTCGGCGATGGGAGCACGATCTCTGTGGCGCGCGCGGTGGACCACACCTACTCCCAGACCGGGAGCTATACGGCGGCGCTCAGGGCTCAGGACGACGGCCTGCCGGCGGCGGGACCCTCCACCACCACCTTCACCATCGAGGTGGGGGCCGTGAATCACC
>JACRCT010000313.1 GCA_016218885.1 Deltaproteobacteria bacterium
GAGAGCCCGCTCTCTGGGGCCTGGCCCTCTTTCGAAGCGCGCGCTGTCGCCCGGCAGGTCGTCCTCAGCACATCCGGCCGGCCGCGGGGCAGACCTCGCGAGCGGAAACCGGATGATGGAACCCTTCCGACTGGTGATCCACGCCCCTGACGCCCTGGTTGCCTTTGGGGGCGAAGGGGAGGACGCGGGAGAGCGCACTGCTGCCGAGCTGCGCAGCGACGTCGCTTCGGTGCGGCGCGCGCTGCCGGCACCCGAGCCGGGCAGCGAGCTGCTCGTCATCTGCCAAGATCGCTACCGCTTCGTGGTGGGGCTGCTGGCTGCCTGGCAGGCAGGGCACTCGGTGGCTCTGCCTCCCAATGGTCAGCCGGAGACGATTCACGCGCTCGTTCGTCGTCCCGGGGTCAAGCTGCTGCTCGATGACATCGACGGCGGCGAGGGGCTCGATCTGCGCTCGCTGGTGGGGAAGGGCGCAGCCTCCGAGCCCATGGCGCCGATCGACCCGGCGCGGCGCATCGCCACGCTCTACACCTCCGGCAGCACGGGCGAGCACCAGCCCTGCCCCAAGCTCGCTTCGCAGCTGCTGGGGGAGGCGCTCTCCCACGTCGCCACCTTTGGGCTGGGGCCGGGCCCTCGCGTGCTGGCGACCGTCCCTTCGCACCACATCTATGGGCTGCTCTACGCTGCCCTCGCGCCGCTGATGGGGGGCGGTGCCTTCCTGCGTGAGACGCCCTTCCACGCCGAGACGGTGGCCGCGCTGCTGGAGCGCCATCGGGTCGACGTGATGGTGAGCGTCCCCGCCCACCTGCGAGGCCTGGAGGTGCTCGGTCGCCTTCCCCGGCTTCGGCGAACCTTCTCGTCGGGCGCCCCGCTGCCGGCGTCCACCGCGCAGATGCTTCGCCAGCGCTTCGGGTTGGCCGTCACCGAGGTCTTCGGCTCCTCCGAGACCGGGGGCATCGCCTGGCGGGACGATCCCGCGGCGAGCTGGAAGCCGTTTCCCGGCGTGGTGGCGAACGCGGGAGAGGACGGGCGTCTGCTGCTCGAATCGCCCTTCGTCGCCCCCGACGTGCCCCGGCCCCATGTCTGCGGCGATCGCGTGGCCCCGCTCCCCGACGGCAGCTTCCGTCTGCTTGGGCGCGTGGACGGGGTGATCAAGGTTGCGGGCAAGCGGATCGCGCTGGCCGAAGTCGAGCAGCGCTGCCTCTGCTTGCCGGGGGTCCGGGACGCCGCCGCCACCGCGGTGGACGTCGAAGGCGCCCGCGGCCAGGAGATCTGGCTGGTGGTGGCCACCGCCTCGTGGACGCCCGATGGGCTGCGGGCGCAGCTGCTCCAGTGGTTCGATCCGGTGGCGCTGCCCCGGCGCATCAAGGTGGTGGCCAGCCTGCCCCGCGAGGAGAACGGCAAGATCACCCGGCGGCGGCTGCGCGCCCTGTTCGAGGACCCGCAGCGCGTCCGGCCCTTCGTGAAGGTGCTCGAGGCTACCCGCGAGGAGCGCCAGCGCGAGGGCGGCCCCGACCTCGCCCTGCTCGAGGTCCCGGTGCGCGAGGACCTGCTCTTCTTCCGCGGCCACTTCGATGGCATGCCCATCCTGCCCGGGGTCGTGCAGCTGCACGGGCTCGTCCTGCGCAACGTGCAGCGCTTGTGGCCCGACCTCACGTCGCTGCGCAAGGTCAAGAAGCTGCAGTTCAAGCGCATCACTCAGCCGCGCCAGGTGGTCACCGTGCGGCTCACGCGCCTCGAGGGTTCTCGGCAGGTGGACTTCGAGATCGCCCGCGAGGGGCAGGTGTGCTCCTGCGGCATCCTGGTATTCGCCTGAGAGGGTTCACTGGTTGGCAATGACGCCCCAACGTTGGTAGCTTCGCCGCCCTTCGACGCCACGACTGCTCACGTGATGACCGCTGCCTTCCGCCCCTGTGGGCTCGTGCCCACCTTCGACAACCCGGCGACCCTCCGGCGCGTGGTCGAGCGCATCAGCGCCTTCGTCCCCGACGTGGTGGTCGTCGACGACGGCAGCGCCGAGGAGGGCCGCAAGGTCGTGGAGGCGCTGGGCAAGGAGGGGCTTGCCCACGTCCACCATCGGGCCCAGAACGGGGGCAAGGGCGCGGCGGTCAAGACGGGCTTCGAGGTGGCGCACAGGCTGGGCTTCACCCACGCGGTGCAGGTGGACGCCGACGGGCAGCACGCCATCGAGGACCTGCCCCGCTTCCTCGACGCCGCCCGCGCCCAGCCCGAGGCGCTGGTCCTGGCCTCCCCGGTCTTCGACGCCACCGCTCCCAAGTCGCGGCTGCGGGCCCGGCAGATCACCTGCTTCTGGACCAACCTCGAGACCGGCGGGAAGGTCATCGAGGACCCGATGTGCGGCTTCCGGGTCTATCCGGTGGCGGCGGCCCTGGCCTCGGGGGCCAACGGCGATCGCATGGACTTCGACCCCGAGATCGCGGTGCGGCTGGTGTGGATGGGCCTGAAGGTGGTGAACCTGCCCACCCGGGTCCACTACGTCTCCAAGGAGGAGGGCGGCGTCTCGCACTTCCAGATGTTCTGGGACAACGTGCGCATCAGCTGGATGCACACCCGCATGGTCGCCCTCGCCCTCCTGCGGCTGCTCGGCGGAGGGCCCCAGCCCAGGAAGATGCTGCCGCCATGAGCACCAGCTGGATGACCGCCGCCGAAGCCGGGGCGGTCTGGGGCATCCGCTTCGTGGTCTTCCTGTGCACGGTCTTCGGCCGTGGCGCAGGCCGCTTCTTCCTCTACTTCCTGGCCTTCTACTACGTCATCTTCTCCCCTGCGGCGCGCAAGGCCTCGCGCTCCTGGCTCACCAAGCTGCATCCCGGCCAGGTGGGCTTCTGGATGATCTACCGGCACGTGCTGACCTTCGCGCGGGTCACGCTGGACCGGCTGTTCTTCGCCAAGGGACGCAAGGACCTCTTCCAGGTCACCTTCAACGGCGAGGAGCACATGCGGGCGCTGCGGGAGCAGAAGCGGGGCGCGCTCTTCCTGCTCGCGCACGTGGGCTCCTTCGAAGCCGGGCGGGCGTTCAGCGAGGACCGCGACTTCCCCATCAACATCCTGGGCTACTTCCGCAACGCGCGGATGATCAACTCCGCCCTGGAGAAGCTCAACCCGAGCATCAACCTGCGCCTCATCGACATCACCCCGGACAACGTCGACTTCGCCTTCACCGTGCAGCAGCGCATCGAGGCCGGAGAGATCGTCGCCACCATGGGCGACCGGGTCGGCGCCGATGGCAAGGGGGCGAGCGCCACCTTCATGGGCGCCCCTGCCCGCTTCCCGACGGGCCCCTTCCAGCTCGCCGCGGTGCTCGGCTGCCCGGTCTATCTGGCCTTCGGCCTGTACACCGAGCCCAACCGCTACGACCTGTACTGCGAGCCGTTCTCCGAGCGGATCGTGCTTCCCCGCCAGGGCCGTGAGCAGGCGCTCGCCGCAGAGGTGCAGCGCTACGCGGGGCGGCTCGAGGAATACTGCCGCCGGGCGGAGTACAACTGGTTCAACTTCTACGATTTCTGGGAGAGCGCCGCATGAAGGCTTCCGATCGCCCCGCCATCGCCGTCGGCCAGAAGCCGCTGACCGTCGAGGACGTGCTGGCCCTCGCCCACGGGCGCGCCCGGGCCACGCTCGACGCCGATCCCACGCTGCGCGCGCGCATCCGCAAAAGCCACGAGCAGCTGACCCGGCTCTTGGGCAGCGCCGGCAACGTCTACGGCGTCACCACCGGCTTCGGCGACTCCTGCGAGAACGCGGTGCCCCAGGACCTGGCGCTGCAGATGCCGCGCAACCTGATGCGCTTCCACGGCTGCGGCACGGGGCGCACCCTGGGCCAGACCGAGGCCGCGGCGGTGCTCGCGGTGCGGCTGGCGGCGCTCTCCCGCGGCTACTCGGGCGTGCGCGAGGCGCTGCTCGAGCGGCTGTGCGCCCTGCTCGAGCACCGCCTCCTCCCCCTCATCCCCGAGGAGGGCTCGGTGGGGGCCAGCGGCGATCTGACGCCGCTCTCCTACGTGGCGGCGCTGCTCGCCGGCGAGCGCGAGGCGCTGCGCGACGGCCAGGTGGTGGACGGGGCCCGCGCCCTGCGCGAGGCCGGGCTCGAGCCTTTGACCCTGGGCCCCAAGGAGAGCCTGGGGGTGATGAACGGCACCAGCGTGATGACCGCGCTGGGCTGCGTGGCCTTCGAGCGCGCCAGGCGGCTGGCCAAGCTGGCCTCGGTCGTCACCGCCATGGCCAGCGACGCGATGCGCGGCGAGCCGGCCCACTTCGACGATCGCATCTTCGCGCTCAAGCCCTACCCCGGGCAGCGGCTGTGCGCCCGCTGGATCCGCGAGCACCTCGAGTACGACCCGAAGCAGGGGCGCACCGCCAACCGCATCCAGGACCGCTACTCCATCCGCTGCGCGCCGCACGTCATCGGCGTGCTGCTCGACGCGCTGCCCTGGATGCGCCGCACCCTGGAGATCGAGCTCAACAGCGCCAACGACAACCCGCTGGTGGACCCGGAGACCGGGGAGATCCTCCACGGCGGCAACTTCTACGGCGGGCACGTCTGCTTCGCCATGGACGGGCTCAAGAGCGCGGTGGCCAACCTCGCCGATCTGCTAGACCGGCAGATGGCGCTGATGTGCACCCCGCACTTCTCCAATGGGCTGCCGGCGAACCTCATTGCCATCACCGGGCCGGAGAGGGTGGCTCACCACGGCTTCAAGGCCATGCAGATCAGCATGTCGGCGCTCACCGCCGAGGCCCTCAAGCTGACCATGCCCGCCAGCGTCTTCTCCCGCTCCACCGAGTGCCACAACCAGGACCAGGTCTCGATGGGCACCATCGCCAGCCGCGACGCGCTGAGGGTGCTCGAGCTGACCGAGACGGTGGCGGTGATCGGGCTGCTCGCCACCTGCCAGGCGGCGGACATCCGCGGGGTGGACACGATGCGCCGGCGCACGCGCGAGGTGCACGCCGCGGTTCGCGAGCGGGTGAGCGTCAATCGCGCCGACCGCCGCCAGGACGTGGACATCCACGCCATTCTGGCCGCGCTGCGCGAGGACCGGCTCCCCCTGGGGGCGCTGGAGGAGCCGTGAGGGTCCCCGAGGGCGCGGTCGCGGTCGAGCTGACGGTGCCCTTCCACGACGTGGACGGGCTGCACATCGTCTGGCACGGGCACTACGTCAAGTACCTGGAGATCGCGCGGATGGAGCTCTTGCGCCGCCTGGGGCTCGACATCCCGCAGATCCGCGAGCTCGGGTTCCGGATGCTCATCGCCGAGAGCCACCTGCGTCACGTCTCGCCGCTCTTCTACGGCGATCGCTTCCGGGTGAGCGCCTGGCTCGCGGAGATCGAGGCGCGCATCGACACCGAGTACGAGGTGTTCAACCTCACCACCGGCCGGCGGGCCGCCACCGCGCGCAGCGTGCTGGTGACCACGACCGCCGAGGGCAAGCTCTGCATCGGGACGCCCGGTCCGATCCTCGAGCGTCTGCGGCCGTGACGCGGGGCCAGGTTCCGAATTCCGATAACTCGACCCGGCGATGGCTCATCGAGGCGTGCCCAATGGGCTGGCCTCCCGAGCCTCGGCCTCCCGCGCGACTATCCGGGCGATCGACTCCTTGAGGTTCGGGGTGGCGCTCTCGCGCCCGAGCCACAGCGTCCAGACCTGCTGGTTGATCGCCGTGGCGTCGTTCAGGACCTCCTGATGAGGCCCGAGCTGCATCACGAAGCGATTGCCCAGCGAGCGCATGGTGACCACGTCGCCCTCGTGCACCGAGCGCAGCCCGGTGGCGATGCGCGCGATGTCCTCGGAGGCCAGGTACTTCTCCAGACCGCCGCGGATGGCCTTCTCCAGCCGGGCCCGGTCGACGTCGCGAACGAAGTCCAGCCTCACCAGCTTGTCTCCCGGGGCGCGCATCAGGCGCTCGAAGAAGGCGTCGTCGTCCGAGAGAGCATCCGCGAGATCGTCTCCCTCCTTCGACGGATGGGCCTCGCGCGCCCAGGCGGGCACCTCACGGGCGGTCTGCTCCTCGAGGCAGAAGGAGACCTTGTAGATCCTGAACGTGAAGGTCGTTCGCGTCCCCACCCCCAGGCACTGGAAGACCTGTCGGGGGCCGCCGCTGTCCCCAGGAGCGGCGCGAGCAGCCCCCGTGCACAGGAGCACGGCCGCCAGCACGGAATGGAAGCGTCCTTTGGCGAGCCGAAGCAGGTGAGGGACCTCCGGGTTGGAGCCGCCGTCTCGCTTCACGGTGGCGAGCGGGACGGGCGCGAGCAAGCCTGGCAATTGGCAGCGAAGGCACGCTTCTGTAGTACCTTCGCCAGCCCATGAACCCTCTAGCCCACGCTCTGTTGCTCGTCTGTCTTGCGCAGGTTCCGTCCACGGTCTCGGCTCCTGCCCCCTCCGTGCCCGCCAAGGGCTACAGCGGCCTCGGGTCGGCCAGCGTCCCCCGAGAGCTGATCGAGAGGTACGCTCCGCGACCTTTCGACCCGGAGCTCACTCGCCAGGTCCAGGCGATGATGGACGTGCGAGCGCCGGGCATGGGGCTCACCTCTCCAGCGGGCGATCGGCTGTACTTCACCTGGACGGTGACCGGGACGCGGCAGGTCTGGCGGCTCGACGGCCCCGAGCGCTTCCCTCAGCAGCTCACCGGTGGCGAGGACGCCACTTGGGTCGTGGACGTCACCCCCGACGGCCGGCAGCTCATCCTCCAGCGCGACCGCAAGGGCGAGGAGAACCCCGGGCTCTATCTCCAGGACGCCAAGGGCGGAGCGCTGGTCGTGGTCCAGCACAAGCCGGGCGTGCAGACGCACCACCAGCTCGTCACGCCCGACGGCGCCTGGCTCTACTACAGCTCGAACGACCAGCGCCCCGACTCGTATGCCCTCTATCGCTACGGCCTGCGCACCGGGGCTCGCGAGACGGTGCTCGCCGAGCCGGGGCTGTGGAGCGTCGAGGACCGGCTTGCCGACGGCACGCTGCTGCTGCGCAAGGACACGGGAGCGCTGTGGGCCCAATACTGGGAGCTCGCTCCCGGCGCGGCCAAGCCGGCGCCGCTCTTCGGGCAGGACGAGAAGGCCGAGTACCAGGCTCGCTACCTCGGCCCCGGCCGCCTGGTGGTCCTCACCAACAAGCTCGGCGAGTTCCGCCGGCTCTACACCTGGTCGGCGGGCGCGCTCCAGCCGCTGACGGCCGCCGAGCCGCGCTGGGATGTCTCCGACTTCGGGATCGACCAGGCGCGCACGCGCATCCTCTACACGACGAACGAGGGCGGCTACACCCGGCTCGCCGGCTTGGACGCGAGGACGTTGCGCCCCTTGGACCTTCCCAAGCTTCCGGCCGCCGACCATGCCTTCTTCGGGGCCACCACCCGGGACGGCCGCTTCACCACCTTGGGGGTCGAGACCTCGATCTCCCCGCGGACGAGCTTCGTCTATGACTGGAAGAAGAAGGCGCTTACCCGCTGGGTGATTCCGAGCGCCCCGGAGATCGACACCTCGCGCTTCGCCGTGCCTGCGCTGGAGTCCTATCCCGCGCGCGACGGGACGAAGATCCCCATGTTCGTGCGGCGCCCTGCCGGCTGCCCGGGCGGCCCCTGCCCGGTGGTGGTCGAGTTCCACGGCGGGCCCGAGGGCCAGTCGGTGGCCGGCTTCAACACCCGGGCGCAGCTGTTCGTGGACGCCGGCTTCGTCTACGTCTTGCCCAACGTGCGGGGCAGCAACGGCTATGGGCGCAGCTGGCTGGAGGCCGACGACGGAGCGCGGCGACTGGCGGTGATCACCGACATCGAGGATTGCGCCCGGCACCTGCGGTCCAGCGAGGCCCGGGACGGGAAGGCCCCGCGCCTGGGCGCGTTCGGCGGCAGCTACGGCGGCTATGCGGTGCTGATGGCCATGTCCTACTTCGCCGGGGCCTTCGACGCCGGAGCCTCGGTCGTGGGCATCTCCAATCTCCTCTCCTTCCTGGAGAACACCGCGCCCTACCGACGCATCCTGCGCACCTCGGAGTACGGGGACCCGGACAAGGATCGCGAGATGCTGGTCAAGCTCTCGCCGGTGACCTACGTGGACCGGATCGCCGCCCCGCTGCTGCTCATCCAGGGCGTCTCCGACCCGAGAGTGCCGGTCGGCGAGGCCATCCAGATGCGGGACGCCATCGTGGGGCGCGGGCTTCCGGTCGAGCTCATCCTCTTCCCCGACGAGGGGCATGGGACGCAGAAGCGCGACAATTCGGTGCAGACCCTGGGGCAGGCCCTGCAGTTCTTCGAGAAGCATCTCAAAGGCGCGGCCCAGTCGGCCGGGCGGTGAGGCGTTCGAGGTGAGGGGTGAGATCGTGGGAGTCCCAGGATCCGAGGGGCCCTCGACTACGGTCTCGCAAGCTCGACCGTCGCTCGGGCTGAACGGGTCTTCCCGAATAATGTGCAGTCTGCCAGACGCAGCACATGAGGCGGGCGCTCGAGCGCCCCCTCGCCATGAAAGAGAGCGCGAAGGCCAGCGCTCCGAGACCACGGTCCCTACATTCTGAAGCCGCGGCAGGTGTCTGCCTGCCTGCCGCCGGTGAGGAGGGATCGGTCGATGAGCACGCGCGAGCTGTTGATGATCCCCGGGCCGGTCGAGTACCTGCCCGAGGTGCTCCAAGCGGTGGGGGAGCGCAGCGGCAGCCACGTCGGACGCGAGTTCATCGCCCGATTCGGGTGCGCGCTGAAGGGGCTACGCGAGATCTTCCGGGGTCGGTTTGCCCAGCCCCTGGTGCTGGCGGGAAGCGGCACCTTGGCGATGGAGCTGGCGGCCGCCAACCTGGTCGAGCCGGACGATGAGGTCCTGGTCGTCAACACCGGGTACTTCAGCGACCGGATGGGGCTCTTGCTTGAACGCCACGGTGCGAGGGTCACCCATCTGCGTCCCGCGACCCTGGGAGAGGTGCCGCCGCTGGGCGAGATCGACGCCGCGCTCGCGATGCGGGGGCGCTACAAGCTGGTGACGGTCACGCAGGTGGATACCTCCACCGGAGTCCTGGCCCCGGTGGAGGCCATCGCTCGACGCGCCCGGGCGCACGGCGCGCTGATCCTCGTGGACGCGGTCTGTGCGGCGGCGGGCGAGGAGCTGCGCCAGGACGATTGGGGTCTGGATGCGGTGGTCACCGCGAGCCAGAAGGCGCTGGGCGTGCCCCCCGGGCTGGCCATCGCGAGCATTGGCCCGCGCGCTCTCGAGGTCCACCGTGCCCGGCGCTCGCCGGTACGAGCCTTCTACTGCGACTGGTCCCACTGGCTTGCGGTACACCAGGCCTACGAGCGCGGCGAGCTGGCCTATTTCGCGACCCCGCCGCTGAACCTGATCAACGCGCTGCAGACGAGCGTGGGCCAGATCCTCGCTGAGGGGATGGAGAAGCGCGCGACCCGCCACCGGCGTATGGCGCAGGCCCTGCGAGCGGCGTGGAGAGCGCTGCAGCTGGAGGCGGTCCCGCGCCGCGAGGCGCAGATGGCCCACACCATGAGCGCCCTCTACTACCCGGCGGGCCTGGACTCCTCGCTCCTGACTCGGATCAGCGAAGAGGGTGTGGTGGTGGCCGGCGGCCTGCATCCCGCGCTCAAGGCCCGCTACTTCCGGGTGGGGCACATGGGTGCGGTCGGGGCCCAGGAGATCCTGGCCACGGCGGGGGCGGTCGGAACGGCGCTCGCGAAGATGGGAGCGCGGGTCGACCCGAGTGCCGCGGTGGCCGCCGCGGAGGAGGCGCTGGAGCGGTCCGAGTGAGCGGGTTGTGGGGTCGAAGGTGCGCACGCCTCTGCCGTGGGAGCCAGCAGTTGGAAAACGTCTTCCACCTGCTCGTCTGTCGCCAGGGAGAAGAGCGACAGGCCAGCACAGGCCCCGGCGTCCCAGATGTCGCAGCGGTCGCAGGTGTCCCATGGGCGAGTGCTGCGCCGAGCGGGTCTTCGGGTGGGATCAGTGGTGGGAGACCGCCACCGTGTAGGGGATGCAGGTGGGCGCGGCGCCTGACTGCCGGGTGATCTTCACCAAGAACGTGGAGTTCTCGTCCTCGAAGGTCAGGTAGCCGCCGCACCTGGTGGCGTCCTGGTTGGTGGGGCAGTCGCCGCCCTCGCGGACCTGAACGCAGGCGCTGAGGGTGGGGTCGGTGCTGCTGAAGACGACGCGGATCACGTGGGGCGAGAACCAGCCGTGCTCATCCGTGGAGAAGCGCAGCGTGTTCACGTCGCCTTCGTACGGCAGGGCGCCGGAGTAGGTGACGCTGTCGAAGTCCTCGGTCAGGTAGCCCAGGTTCTTGGCGTCGGCGCAGAACGGCCCCGGGTCCTCCGGAACGTGGCATTCGCAGCCGTCCTCCTGCTCGAGGTTGGTGTCGTACCAGGCCTTCTCGCAGCACCTGCCCGCATGGCACTTCAGGTCGGTGGCGCTGTCGCAGTCCGCGTCGGCGGTGCAGGTGTCGATGGCGCAGGTTCCACTGGCGCAAGACGGCCCGGCGTGA
>JACRCT010000314.1 GCA_016218885.1 Deltaproteobacteria bacterium
GCGCAGGAACCTTCGACGGCTTCCTGGTGCAGAGCAAGAACCGACTCCAGATCGCCGCCCCCGCGGGAGCGACCCTCAGCGCTCCGCTGGGGGACTGCGTCCGCATCGCTGACGCCACCGAGGTGACCGTCGAGGGCTTCCGTATCGAGGGTTGCGTGGGGCCGGGCGTCCGCGTGACCGGAGGAGCGCGCAACGTCCTGCGAGCCCTCACCCTGGTCGGCAACGGCGCCGGCTCCAGCAACGCGGACCCCGCCTCCAACCTCATCGCCACCAATACCGACGAGCTCCTCCTCGAGCACATCGACTCGAGCTTGGGCGGCAAGAGCGGCATGTACCTGGGCGGCTGCGTGAGGCCCATCATTCGCGGGTGCTTCCTTCACGACAACCCCGTTGCGGGCATCTACCTCGACGGCGGCACCGAGGAGGTGCTGGTGGAGCGCAACGAGGTGAGCTCCAACGCGATGGGCAGCTCGCACTTCGACGGCGTAGCAGGTATCGAGCTCGCCTCCACGCTGCGCGGCGCGGTCGAGAACAACCTCGTGCTCCACCACGAGGAGCCGGGCTTGAGGGTCCACAGCGGCGCCAGTGGAGTCGAGGTGATCAACAACACCGTGGTCCAGGCGGCCAGTGACGACTACTGCCTCTGGCTCGGGACCACCAGCAACGTGAGCATCTACAACAACATCCTGCTCCACGCCGGCTCCGGCGGCGGCAGCATCCAGCTCGGCGACAATCCTCCCGCCCTCAGTGACTACAACCTCCTCACCGATCGCCTCGACGATGGCTCGGGCAACAGTTCGCTCGTGGAGTGGATGCAGAATCACGGCCTCGACATCCACTCCATCGCCAGCAACGCTCAAGGCGTCTTCGTCAACCCCGGGGCCGGCGACTTTCACCTCGACCAGGGCAGTCCGGCCGTCGACCATGGTCTCAACACCGCCGCGCCCGCGCTGGATATCGAGGGCACGCCGCGGCCCCAGAACGGCGTCGTCGACATGGGTGCCTACGAGCTCGTTGGCGCGCCGCCTGGACCCGATGCAGGCATGCCGCCGGATGCCGCAGAGCCCGGTCCGGACGCGGCCCAGGAGGGCCCCGATGCGATGGAGCCCGGCCTCGACGCCGAGACCCATCCGGACGCCGAGCAGCCCGATGCCGCAGTCGAGCTCGATGCTCAGAGCCCCCAGGACTGCGGCCCTAGCGACGATGCCGCCCGCGAGCCCGACGCTGGCCTTGTCGTGGCGGACGTCGGCCCCGAGCTGCACGACGCCTCGGTTGACGCCGCTGAGCCCGACCGGGACGCCGCCCTGCCGGCACCTGCGCAATTCGACCTGGGTGGATGCGGCTGCTCGAGCGGCGGGCCGGCGACTTCGCTTCTGGTCGCCTCAGCGCTCGGGATATGGGCGTTGCGGCGGCGCCGCTGATCGTCGCCCTCGGCCGCGCGCGACGCTCGCCTTTCCGTTGGCTCCAGCCCCCGCCTCGCCTTCGCGACCTTTGCGGATCGAGGTCCCATCCGGCCTGCTATCTTGTTCTCCGCCTGTGTTCGCCAGCCCGTCTGAGCTGGTGGAGGTCGTGCCGCGAGCGATGGCTGCCCCCCTCCATGACAGCACGTCGGAGATCGCCGCCGCGCTCGCCCGTGCCCGCGCGGCGTGGCCCCGGCTGGGGCTCGACGAGGCGGCGCTGACGGAGCGGCTCTCGGCGCTCGGCGCGGCGCTCGCGAAGGCGGACGTGGAGGGCCTGGCGCTCGCCCTGGCCTGCCTCGCCGGGGACACGGGCGCGGTGGCCGAGCTCGAGCGGATGGTCCCGCCCGCGGTGGCCTCGGCCCTCGGCCGGCTGGGCGCGAGCGCCGACGAGATCGACGAGGTGGGGCAGAGGCTGCGGCTGGGGCTGTTCTTCCGCGAGAGAGCAGACGGCCGCTCCAAGCTCGAGTACTACTCCGGGCGCGGCGCGCTGCGCGGCTGGCTGCGCGCAGTGGCGGCCCAGGAGTTCGCGACGCTCAAGCGCCGGCAGAGGCCTGACGAGCAGCAGGAGACGCTCGCCGACATCCTCTTCGGCAGCGCGACCGCGCCCGACGTGAGGTGGGCCAGGCAGGAGTGCCGGGCGGCTTTCCGCACGGCGATCGAGGAGGCCGTCGGCGCGCTCTCGGAGCGGGACCGGACGGCGCTCAAGATGAACGCGCTCGACGGGCTTTCCATCGACGACATCGCCCGCGTCTTCCGCATGCATCGCTCCACCGCCGCCCGCTGGCTGGTGCGCGCCCGCGCCGAGATAGAGGAACGCGTGCGCGAGAGCCTGTTGCGCCAGCTCGGACCTTCCGCCGGGGAGCTCAGCTCCATCGTCCGGATTGCGGGCGAGGAGGTCCCCGTGACCTTCGAGCGCCTCTTGGGCACCAAGCGCTGAAAGAGGTCCATGGGGTCCGCCCGTCCCGCTGCACAGAGGTTTTCCGCTAGCATGCGCTCCATGCTGGTGGCCTCGCTGCCTGACGCTCGTCGACTCGGCCAGCTCCTGCTCCACACGCGGATGGCTGCCGTGGGCATGGCCGACCGAGGTCTGGCTGGCGCGTCAGGACGGCCCGGCCGGCTCCGCCGAGGAGCTGATGGCCGTCCGCTTCGATTTCGCGGTGTAAGGCAGCGGGAGTGACCGTGGCGAGCGAAGGGAGCCTCTGCATTGCCGACCACCAGTTGGCGGAGTTCGCGCAAGGCGTCGTCGACGAGGCGGAGCTGGCGCGACTCACTCAGCACCTCGATCGCTGTGGCTCGTGTCGGCGGCGCGCGGCGCTGGCAGCGGCGGCGGTGGCGGCGCTCGAAGGCGAGGAGCCGCTCTCGCAGGAGCCAACCGCTCCGGCCCTGGAGCTGACCGCGCCCGCGGCGCTCCTGCCCGGGCGCGGCGAGCGGCTGGGGCGCTACGTCGTCATCGATCGCCTGGGGAAGGGCGGGATGGGAGTGGTCTTTCGCGCCCACGACCCCCAGCTCGACCGCGACGTGGCGCTGAAGGTGCTGCACCCCACCGCGCCTGCGAGCCAGGCGATCAGCGGGCTGCTCGAGGAGGCGCGCATCGCGGCACGGCTCGTCCACCCCAACGTGGTGACCATCCACGACGTGGGGATCGACCAGGAGCGAGCCTTCGTCGCCATGGAGCTCGTCGAGGGCGGCACGCTCGCTCACTGGCTGCAGAGCGGTCAGCGCACGACCCGGCAGGTGATGGACCTCTTCCTGGCGGCGGGAGAGGGGCTGGCGGCGGCCCATCGCGCGGGTTTGGTGCACCGCGACTTCAA
>JACRCT010000296.1 GCA_016218885.1 Deltaproteobacteria bacterium
CTTCCGTCGGTCGTGCGGTTGTGGGCGACCGACGACGGCCACTTCGCGGTCGGCGAGGCGCCCGGCTCGCCTGCGAACCTCGTCGGCTCCTGGTCCGAGCGGGCTTCGAGCTGAGCTTCGCGCCCGAGCCTACCGGCGGCTCGAGGCTGGCGGAGTCGGTGGCCCCCGACTCGACTCCGGCCAAGGACCTCGCAGGACGCCCCATTCGAGCCGCCAGGAATCAGCGGCTCTCGCTCGCATCCGGAGAGGCAGACGAGGCGGGCGCAGGAGCTCGGCGCCACGCCAGCACCGCCGCAGCGAGGCCGCCCGCGAACACCGCCACCGAGATCGCCTGGCTGGTGGAGAGGACCATCGGCTCAGCCTCGGGCCAGCGGAAGAGGAAGCCGCGCGTGAGGTCGCCGCGGAAGAGCTCGAGCACCCCGCGCAGCAGCGAGTAGCCCATGAGCCAGCCTGCGACGAGCTGTCCGTCGAAGCGCTTGCGCGGCCCGAGCCAGAGCAGCCCCAGGAACAGCGCCAGCTCGCCGCCCGCCTCCAGCAGTTGGACCGGGTAGACCGGCATGCTGACCCCGTTCGCCTGGACATAGCTGCTGATGCGCATCGCGCCGGCGACGGCCTGCTCATGGACGTGGCCCAGGGCGTCCACGAAGCGATCGTCGTGGAGCTGCTCCAGGTACCCCACGCTGTCTCCGCGCGGGGTGGCGAGCGGCAGGTGGGCGGCCGACGGGAACCGCACCGCCCAGCGCGAGCCCTCGGGAGCAAAGCCGCCCCAGCAGCATCCCGCGCAGAAGCACCCCAGCCGCCCGAACATGTGGCCCAGCGCCACCGTCGGGGCCGCCACGTCCGCCATCTTCAGGAGAGGCACCTGGTGCTTCAAGCAGTAGAGGACGCCCGCCGCCCCGGCGCAGATGACGCCGCCGTAGAACACCAGCCCGCCCGACAGCGAGACGACCCGGGTCCAGTCGTTACGGAACTCGTCGGGCATGGTGATGACATAGAGTGCGCGCGCCCCGCCGATGGCGCCGACCACTATCCAGAAGCCCAGCTCGCCGACGTGCCTGCGCATCACCGGACCGGCTGGCACCTGGACCCCGTCCACGAGGATCGTTCCCGTGAAGGTCCGGTCGGCGAGGTGCCCGCCGAGTGCCATCCCCAGCACGAACCCTGTCGCCACCAGCACCCCGTAGGAGTGGAGCGGGAGCCCCAGCCCACGGCCGACCGGGCCCGCCCCCACGAGCTTCACCGCCAGCACCGCCGCGAGCGCAGCCGGCAGCCCGTAGGTCAAGGCGGCGGTGACCTTGTTCGGCGTCGCTACTCCGGGCTGGCCAGCTGGCGTCAGCAGCCACCCGTATGCCGCCGCCGTTCCCGCGAAGCAGGCACCCAGCAACCACGTCCCGACCTGAGCCAACGTCGCGACAACTGGAACGAACTCCGGCGTAGCGAACACCGCGGGGACCAGCGAGAACAGCGCAACACCCGCTGCCCAGGCCGCGCCCTTGAGCCGCGGCGGCTCGCCCGGCCCCGCCCGCCGCCTTCCGCTCCTCCAAGCCCAGCCCGTGACGGTCGCCAGAGCGAGCGCCAGCAACACCTGTCGCAGCGGCGAGGCGAAGTCGAGCCTGAGGAGGATGGGCACCATGGTTCGGGTGTACTCGGTCAGCAAACTGTCGACTGTCGACTGTTGACTGTCGACTGCAGTACCTACCTGCTCGCCCTCTTCCGCTCCTTCTCCCTGACCCCGGCGGGGATCTCCGGCACGCACAGCTCGCCGGCCTTGGCCAGCTGCGCCACGAGATCCGCGGCCTTGAGCGCCTTCTCGCTCGGCCCAGTGCTCTCCTTCGTGGTCACCAGGGTGTGGGTCGGCGACGCCAGCCGCGCGCCGGCCGCAGCCACGATGCTCCCCAGCTCCATGAAGAGCTCCTCGCGGGTCGCGGCATAGACCCCCCAGTTCAGGGTGTCCACATAGAGCGACAGCTCGATCTCCAGGGCCCCGCCGGAGAAGCCGACGAGGCGCACGTCGAAGTCGTTCTGCCAGACGGTGGGGTGGCGCAGGAGGCAGCGCTTCGCCTCGTCGAGGATCAGCTTGAGCTGGTCCACGCTGGTGTCCGGCGCCACCGAGAGCCTCGTCACCAGCCGCAGCCGGTCGCGCTTGGAGAAGTTCTCCACCTTCGAGTCGGCCATCTGGTTGTTGGGGATGGTCACGATGGTCCGGTCGAGCGTGCGCAGCCGGGTCGAGCGCAGGCCCACGTCCTCGACCGTCCCGTTCAGGTCGCCCACCCGCACCACGTCGCCGATCTTGAAGGGCCGGTCGAACGCGATGGCAATGGACCCGAACAGGTTCTCCAGGGTGGTCTTCCCCGCCATGGCGATGGCGAGCCCGCCGATGCCCAGGCCGGCGAGCAGGCCGGCCACGTTCATCCCCGCGTTCTGCAGCGCCACGATGAGCACCAGCGCCACGGCGATGGGCTTGAGGATCTTGCGGAAGTCCGGGACCATGGCGGTGCCGAGCTCGTCGTGCCGGTTCTTGAAGAGCACCGACAGCGCCTCGCCGGCGACGTCGATCATCCGGACCAGGAACCAGCCCGCCCCGAGGATGGCGACGAAGCCCGCTCCCGAGAGCAGGAGCGCGCGCGGCGCCTCGGCGAGCGAGAGCCAGCTCGAGAAGCCGACGAAGCACAGCACGGTGTAGAGCACGGTCAGCGGCCCTGGAGCGGCGCGCACCAGCTCGTCGTCCCACCCCCAGCTGGTCAGCGCCGCCAGCCGGCGCAGGATGCCCTTGGACCCCATCGACAGCAGCCACCCCGCGAGCAGCCCGGCCGCCAGCGCCGCCACCAGCCCCAGCCACTGCCACAGCTGCACTCCGCCCACCTCCCAGTCGAAGAAGAGCGGCGGGAGGTGGTCGCCTGCCCAGCCGTACCCGACCCGGCCGTAGAGCTGGTCGACGCTGCCCACGGTCTCGGGGCTGAAGAGCCAGACGGGCTTGGCGGCGGCGCGCGGATACCGGACCAGCCGGACCTGCGCGTCGCGGTCGTCCGCCGGCGCCCGCGCGACCACCTCCTCGTCCACGGACACGTCCTGCTCCGGGGCGCCGGCGGGGTCGTTGGTGAGCAGGCCGTAGCCCGCGGGCTTGAGGCGCTTGAGCACCAGCGCCAGGCGCCGGGCCAGGCGCGCCCCCTCGGCGGGCTGGCGGGACTCCTCGATGCCGGTCAGGTCGAGCAGGCGGGCCGCCCCGGCGAAGTCACCGGCCCGGTAGAGCGAGAGGAACCGCTGCACCGCGTCGCGGGGGGACCCGACCTTCAGCCCCACGGGCAGCGCGCCCAGGCCTTTGTTGAGCGAGTCGGCGTCGGCGCGCCGGACCTGCTCCTTCTTCACGAAGGCGTGGTACCACGCCGGAATCTGCGAGACCGACTGCTTGGTGACGACCCACACGTGCTGCTGGGTGAGGGTGTCGTAGAGCCGCCGCAGCCAGAGATCCTCGGGACCCGTGGCGGGGTTGTGGACCGTGACCACCACGACGTAGTTCGCGGGCTTCTCGTCGACGAGGGGGCCGAGCGGGGTGTCGTCCAGGCCCTCGGTGGACAGCTGGCCGTTGGTCTTGAGGACGTCGCACAGCTGCTGCGCGAGGACCGGCCCGAGCTGCTTGCGATCGGCCAGAGCGAGCTCGCCGACGTGCAGGACGTGAACGGCGAGCTGGGCGCGCGATGCGCGGCAGGCCTCCACGAACGCGGACCAGGAGCGCAGCGGGGTGGAGCGATCGAGGTCCTTGGGCGCCGGGTCGAGCCCCTCGTTGATCGGCTCCTCCTTGTCCGGGACGTTCCGCGGCCGCTCGGCGACCGCAGGGAGCGCGAGAGAGGCGAGCACCGCGGCGAGGACGGTCGACGAGACGGGGCGCATCGAGGACTCCTGGCTCCGACTGCCGGAGCCCGAAAAAAGCGCGCGGAGGATACCCGCCGCCGACAGGGCCCTCAACACCAGGCTCCAGGCGCCAGGCTGCCGGCATCAAGGTCCTTCGAGCGTGGGCTCGGTCGCCGCGGATGTTTGCGGCCGCGCTGGGCTCCGACCGATACTCGCTACATGTGGCCGCCGGTCCAGCTTGCCCTGCTCGGCTTCGCCCTGGCCGCAGCCGCGCCGGCACCGAAGATCCACCCAGCGCCAGCGGCCGCACCGGTCAGGCCGACCACGCCCGCGGAGCCCGAACAGCCCCCGCCGACCTCGATGCCCGCAGTCGCGCCCCCACCGGGCGCGCAGCCGGAGCTGGATCCGTTCATCCAGGCCGAGAAGCGGTGCGACCGGCTCAAGGACGACGTGGGCGACGAGTCCGGCTGCCGGGCGCGGGTCCGCGCAGCGTGGTCGCGCACCCAGCCCGAGGTCATGAAGCGGGTGCTCGGCGCGCAAGTCTGCCTGCTCCGGGGGCGCATCCCCGAGATCCGCCGGGAGCTCGAGAAGGCGAAGCGGGAGCCGGTGCCCGACCGGCGCTACGTGCGCTACCAGAAGCGCCTGCTGCGCAACGGCGAGCGCCTGCTGAAGATGGCCGAGGAGCAGACCAGCAGCCGCAAGCTCCGCCTGGCGCCCTGCGACGATCCCGTGGTCAGGACGCTCAAGACCTGCGCGGAGGCCGTGTTCCTCGACGTCGTCTCCGCCGAGCTCTACGGAGCCTGCGGCCCGGACTACGAGACGTTCGTCCTGCTCTTTCGCTGACGTCAGTCGATCTCTACGTAGGTCCTGAGGACCTTCCCGGCCGAGTCGAGCTTGACCTCGGTGTAGAGCTGGAAGAGCCGGCCGGAGAGGACGACGCTGCCGTCCGCCGGGTCCTTGGAGCGCTCGGCGGTCTGGACGAAGTTCGCGACGTCCTCGTGCATGGCCTTCTGGACGTTGGGCCACTCCGCGGCCGGGCGCCACGCCAGAACGGCGTCGCGGAACGACTTGCCCGCCGGGTCGGAGGAGAAGAGGACGTCGTCGATGTGGGCGTGCAGCGCGGTCGCGGCGATCGCTCCGGCTGCGGCGTCGTCGATGGGCCCGGCCGGCGCTGGCGCGTCCAGCTCCTTGGCCTTGGCGATGAGCGAGGCGATGGTCTTGGGCGACGGGAGGTGGACGTCGAGCTCGGGGTTGGCCTTCGCGAAGCGCTCGAGCACGCCGCGCAGGGAGGCGGCGTTGCGCTGCGCGAGCTCCGCGGCGGAGTTGATGCCGGCGTTCTCGAAGAGGTCCGCGCGGGCCGCGCCCAACCCCACCCGCATCAGGTCGGCGCGGTTCACCGCCTCGCGCACGCTGGTCACGCTCACCCCCGCCCTCTTGGCCAGGGCCTTCTCGTCCTTGGGGGTCTTGGCCGCCGCCAGCAGCTCTGCGGTGTCGTCGATGCCCGCCTTCTTCAGGGCGCTGCGCTCGGCGGCGGTCAGCGTGCGGATGGTCGTGAGCGGCTTCGCGATGGTGGACATGACGTCCTCCGGGGAAACGGGATGCCCCATTGTCGCCGACCTGGTGGAGGCCGGGGTAGGCCTCAGTCCCTTGCGCGGGTTGGCGAAGACTTCAGACCCCGAACCTCCGGCTCCAGGTAGGCGAGGCTGCTTGACCTGGGATCAAGATCTGGCGCCCGAAGCCTCGTCGCTGGCTACGCCTCCGGGTTCATCGCAAAGTCGATGTTCTCCTCGGCGCCGATGGCGGTGAGCCCGCGCCGCAGCTCCGCCACGCTCTCGCCAGCGGGGACGTCGACCACCGCCTCGAGCGAGAAGAGCGGCTGCCCGGAATGCGGCGCCGGCTTCACGTGCGTCTCCATCGCCCGGATGTTGATGCGCTTCTCGGCCAGGTAGTGGGCCACGCGCTGGACGATGCCCGGGTGGTCCAGCGAGTAGGCCGCGATGCGGTAGGGGAGGACGTCGCGTCGCAGGGACTCGCCGGTGCTCCGCGTCCGCCGCACCTGGACCGTGAGGTGGACCTTGTGGCCCGCGTCGGCCGCGCCGGCCTGGACCCGCTCCACCGCCGGCCCCTCGCCGGACAGCAGGATGAGCATCGCGAACTCGCCCCCGAGGATCGCCATCCGGCTGTCCTCGATGTTGCAGCCGCTCTGGAGGATGAAGCTGGAGATGGCGTCGACCAACCCCGGCCGGTCCTCGCCGATGGCCGTCAGCACTGCGTAGTCGCTCATGTCGGGCTCCGTTGTCGTTCGAGGGCGCTGTGGCTACCGCACGGATTCCAGCACCAGCGCGATGCCCTGCCCGCCGCCGATGCACATGGTCACGACGCCATACCGCTTGGCGGTCCGACGCAGCGCGTAGGCGCAGGTCAGCGTGAGGATGGCCCCCGTCGCCCCGAGCGGATGGCCCAGCGCGATCGCCCCGCCCCACGGGTTCACCTTCTCCGGCGCGATGCCCAACCCTTCGAAGTCCTTGATGCAAGCGAGGGCCTGCGGGGCGAACGCCTCGTTCAGCTCCACCATGTCCACCTGCTGGCCGGTGACGCCCGCCTTGGCCAGCGCCTTCTTCACCGCCGGCACCGGACCCCAGCCCATGATCTGCGGATCGCACGCCGCCACCCCCACCCCGGCGATCCGCGCGAGGGGCGTGAGGCCGTGCGACGCCGCGTCCGTTTCGCGCCCGATGACCATCGCCGCGGCGCCGTCGACCACCGCGCTCGCGTTCCCCGCGGTGATGATGCCGCCCGCCTCGAAGGCCGCCCGCAGCCGCGCCATCCCGTCCAGGGTCGCGTCGTCCATGATGTGGGTGTCGTGCTTCACGGTGACCGGGGCGCTCGCGCCGTCGGCCTGTACCTCCACCGGCTCGGTCTCCTCGGCGAACCAGCCCGAGTCGCGCGCCTTCACGGCGTTCTTGTGCGACCGGAACCCGAACTCGTCCGCCTGGGCGCGGGTGATCGAGTAGCGCCGCCCGAGCTCCTCGGCGGTGTTGGCCATCGACATCTTGGCGCTCGGGTCGTACAGGCTCATCAGCAGCATGTCCTGCAGGTGCGTCCCGGCCGGCAGGCCCTTGGTGTCCACCGGGCCGTACTTCTGCACGGTCGCGCCGGCCTTCTTCCCGCGCAGCCCGTAGATGGTGAACGGGTACTGCATGCTCTCGGCCCCGCCTACCACCGAGAACGGCCGGCCCTCGTCGTGACGCAGCCCGGCGAGCATCATCTCCGCGCCCACCGCGATGGCCTCGGCCCCGCTCCCGCAGATTCGGGCGACGGTCAGCGCCGGCACGTCCTGGCCGAGCCCTCCCCGCCAGCGCATCCCCTGCGCCCCGTAGATGGAGTCGCGGTGGCTGTGCTGGGCCATGCCCATCACCACGTGCCCGATGAGCGCCTTGTCGACGCGCGTGTTGCGCAGCGCCGCGCCGATGGCGAGGCCGCCGAGCTGGGTGGTGGAGAAGCGCGAGAAGAGGCCCGGCGCCTTGTTGTTGATCAGGATGTCGGCCCGCGGGAGGCGGCGGCCGCCGTCCAGGATGACGATGGAGTTGTCCTTGCCCATGGCTTGTCTCCGAGGTGGCTACTCGTGGAGGAACGCCGCGGGGACGCGCGGCCCGTTCTGCACGAAGTTCTTGAGGCCGATGTCCATGTCCACGGTCTTCTTGCAGCGGCCGAAGCCCTGCGCCTCCAGCTTCAGGCCCTCGGGCAGCGGCATCGCCAGACCGCGACGCACCACGTCAACCAGGATCGCGTCGATGGAGAGCGACCGCATGCCGAGGTCGACCGCGGGGAGCCTGGCGGGCACCTCCATCGGCTTGGGGTCCACCGGCGCGAGCTTCACCTTCCCCGCGAAGTGCTGCCGCAGGAGGTCCTTGGCGGCGCCCACGAAGTCGACGGCGGGCTCGCCGGTCGCCCAGCCCCACTGGCAGGCCTCCGCGGCGCCGACGGGCCGACCGGTCCGCATCAGGTCCAGCGCCTTCTCCAGGCCGATGAGCCGCGGCAGCCGCTGGGTCCCGCCGTTGCCGGGGATGATGCCCAGGTTCACCTCGGGCTGGCCGAGCAGCAGGCTCTTGCCGACGACCCGCGCGTGGCAGGCCATGGAGATCTCCGCGCCCCCGCCCAGCACCGGGCCGTCCACCGCGGCCACCACCGGCTTGGGGCAACCGCTGATGCTGGCGTGGACCGCCGCCGCGGTGATGCAGATGCCCTCGCAGAGCTCGACCGTGGACAGGCTGATGAGCTCGTTGATGTCGGCGCCGGCGAGCGCCCCGTCGTAGCTCGTGAGGATGGCGCCCTTGACCGTGTCGTCCCTGGCGATGGCCTCGAAGGCGGCCTTGAGCTCCGACATGGTCCGGCTGTCGAGCGCGTTCTTGACCTCGGGGCGGCGGACCGCGACGACCGAGATCTCGCCGTCGTGGGTGACCACCACATTCCGCCGGCATTGCGGGAGCTTC
>JACRCT010000297.1 GCA_016218885.1 Deltaproteobacteria bacterium
CCGGCCCACCCAGTTTTCCCTGAAGTGACTCCGGGAGGGGGCAGGGGGAGGCCCCGAGGCCCGAGGCCTTCCGACCAGGGAAGGTTCCTGACCCACCCTTCCCTTCATCCTGCCGGCCGCCCACTCAGCCCACTTTCGCCTCGCGCTCCACCTCGCGCTCCACCTCGCGCTCCGCCTCGCGCGTGGTCGGGTGGTACTCTTCACGTCGGCCGATCTGTTGGAGGGTTCCCATGTCCCGCTTCAGTACCTGGTTGATCGCGGTCTCGTTTGCCCTGGCTGGAACGACCGGGGTCCATGCCAATCCGGTGGCCATCGAGGACATCCGCCTGCGCCAGGTCCCTCACACCCGGGACGTGCAGATCACCTACGTCCGCTACGACTCGACCTTCGACCTGAAGGGCCTCACTCGTGACAACCAGCCCATCCCCGCGGGCTGGGTGTCGGGCACCTACCGGACCAACATGGGCAGCGGCGTCGTCTCAAGCCAGGCGCGCCAGGCCTGCGACTGCTCGGTGCCGGTCGGCCAGCACCTCTGGGCCGTCGCCAATGGCGACGATCGCATCGCTGCCAACCTCACCGTCGTCGCCGACCTGTCCGACCTCACCATCCCCGACGCCGGGGGCTCTTTCGACGTCCTTCCCTGGGAGCAACCGGATCCGGTCGAGTTCCAGGGCATCGACTGCGCTCAGGTTTGCCTGGCCCGCTCCAGCGACGCTTCGCTGCCTCCCCCTGGCCTCGACGCGTCCGCTGCGGCTCCTGGCCCCGATGCGGGTCCTGCGGCATCCCTCGACGCTGCGAGTCTCTCCACGCCCGGCGAATCGGGCTGCAGCCAGGGGCTCTCTCCGTTCGCCTTCGGCTCCATCTCCGTGGCCCTCGTGGCGCTCGCGGGACTGGCGCTCCGTCGCCGCAGGGGATGAGCTCTCTCCGTCTCCCGCCACTCGTCGTCGCCACACTCAGCATCCTCTTCGCGACTTGCCGCGCGCCGGCTCCCCTGGCGGCTCCGGATGCGGCGACCCCTTCCCTCGTCGCCCCCGCGCAGCCGCCCCGACCCCGCTTCGAGGTGGGCTGGGATCCCGCCACCGGCCGCGGTGACGTGCGCCAGTTCCTGGCCAGCGGCGACATCGCTCGCACCTGCTTCCACTGCGGCTACGCCGGCTACACGGGAGGGCTCCTTGTCGGCAACCTGAACAGCTCGGGGCTGGGCTTCTACCCGCGGGAGCCCATCCGCGGCTTCAGGAGCATCAACGTCCTGTGCGCCACCGACGAGTCCCTGTGGGACCTCGACGAGCGCGCCGAGTACAGCTACGGCTGGTCCGAGAACTACGGCACCGGCGACGACGGCCGGCGCCTCGAGTACGTACGCGGTCGCATCCTCGAGGGCGGTCCGGACAGCGTCGTCCTGCAGAGCGAGAACGCGGGGGGCTGCTTCCGCGTCTCCAAGGTCGCGACCGCCCGCGCCGACGCCGTCTGGTGGATCGTCGCCACCCGCATCACCAATCGCTGCGAGCGACCAGCACGCTTCCACTTCTTCACCGGCGATGATCCCTGGCTCGGCCGCTACCAGTCCTCCGACGGCGACGTGGGCTGGACTCCCGAGGGGCTGCTGGAGCACGAGGCGGAGCTCGTCCCCTTCACCGAGGGCGGGATCTACGACCTGGGCAACCGCGCTCTGGGCCAGAGCCCCGAGGCCTTCTCCAACCAGGCGAGCTTCTTCCAGGTAGACCCCGGCTCGCCGCCGCCGGATCGCGCCTTCCTCGCCAATCGCTTCGCCCACACCCTCTCGGAGATCGACCCCCATCACGTGCTCACCAACCGCTCGATGATCGCCCTCAACCTCGGCTGGACGGATCGCACCTTGGCGCCAGGAGCATCTCTCACCGTGGCTCTCGCGATGGGCCTGGCCGTCACCGGAGAGCCGGGGACCGTCCCGCGCTCTCCGCCCATCTCCGATGAGGACTGGTCCGTCTGGCGCCGCTACCTGCCCGAGGGTCCCGTCGCAGAGCGCCTGGAGTTCGCCGCCGAGGAGGTCACCCTCGATCTCGAGCCGGACCGGGTTCGCGTGGAGGGCGTCTACCACCTGCGCAACGCCGGCAGCGCGAGCTCGACCACCCTGGTGCGCTATCCCGTCTTCGTCGCCTCAGGCCAGCTCGCCCCCCGCTCCGTGGAGATCGATGGCCGCGAGACGCCCGTGCGGCTCATCGCTGGGCGCCCCACCGCAGAGCTCACCATCTCGGTCGCGCCCCACGCACTCACCCGCTTCCGCGTGCGCTATGAGCAGCAACTCGCGGCTCACCGCGCTGGATACCTGGTCACCACCGCCCGCGAGTGGCCCTCGCCCATCGCCCGCGCCATCTTCACCATCCGCCGGCCCGTTCGACTCGGCCCAGTGAAGGTCTCCTTCCCCATCGCCCACAGCCGCAGAGAGGGCGACCGGAGCGTGGACGTCGTCGTCATGCGCGACTTCAGTCCCGACCGCGAGCTTCTCGTGGAGTGGTAGCCGTCGCCCGAGAGCAGCGTGGTGTCGGGCAACCGGATCGACTGCGCAAGCGCAGCTGGGGACACGCGCAAGACTCATCGCTGCGCCCTTGGCATCGCCGAGTCAGGACTCGCACACCACACTTCTCAGCCCGCCGACCGCTTCCCTGTCGTGGCCGCCGAGCGGCCGTTCAGGACTGGGCTGCGCTTCCCCAATCGAGGAGGCAGCGGGCAACGCCTCCCCATCCCCAACATCCATCTGGGCAAGGAGACGCTCATGCGAGCCCGGATTCCGGCTGCAGCGGCGATGGTTCTGATGGGAGGGCTCGGCGGAATGGTGGTCGACGCGCGGGGTGATGAGAACGTGACGGGAACCTCGGACCTCACGGTGGAGATGACCGGCTTCCGCAACGACCGCGGCAACGCCAAGATCGCTCTCTGGCGCTCCAAGGACGGCTTCCCCGCCGACGAGTCCAAGGCTGAGCGCCGGTACCAGGCACCCATCGTCGGCGGCAAGGCGACTCTCCTCGTCGAGAGGTTGGAGCCGGGCGACTGGGCGATCGCCGCCTTCCACGACGAGAACGACAACGGGAAGATCGACCTGGGCCTCTTCGGCATCCCGAAGGAGGGGCTGGGGGTCTCTCGCGACGCCAAGGGAATGCTCGGCCCTCCGTCTTTCAAGTCCGCCAAGCTCGTGATCGCGCCGGGCGAGCGGAGGGTCGGCTTCCGGATCTTCTACTACTGACGGCGGCGGGGAGGCGCGGTTGGGAAGGGCTGGAGGAGGGAGAAGGCCCTCACCCCTGCCCCTCTCCCAACGGGTGCTCACGCCCCTGGGAGAGGGGAGTTCGGCTCTGGAAGCTCTTCTGCTCACGCGATACTCCCGACGTCGGCCGCTTCGTCCGCGCACCTGAGCTGACACGAATTGCGGGCTTTGGCCTTCGGAGAATCCGCCTCTCGCCGCTGCGACCGAAGCCGCCAGGCCCCGGCAGACTCCGTGGATCCCTGGGAAGGCTCCACTCCCTGACGGTCGTGGCTCGGACACCCCGTGGCTGCGTCGAATTTCTGGAACGGCTATCGGCACGTGACGGTGTCCGAGCCAGGAGCGTGAGCGACTGGTCCTGTCCGATCCCGCCTCGTCGCCCAAGCAAGTTGCGCTACGTGGCGCAACTTGGGACCGCGCACTGCGTCGACGTCGACGCACTGAAGCCGGCAAGTCGAGCCCTCCATCCGTGGCGACTCACGCGCGTCGACGAAGCCGCAGACGCACGAGGCTCCGCGAACAACGAGAGCAGCAGCAAACCAGACTCCCCTCTCCCAGGGGCGTGAGCACCCGTTGGGAGAGGGGCAGGGGTGAGGGCCTTCCCCGCCCTACTCCTCGTCCTTCTCCGGCTTCTCGTCACCCTTGGCGGGTTCCTCGGCTTCGCCTTCCGAGCCATTAGGCTTCTTGTCGGCCTTGGCGGTTTCCTCGGCCGTTGGCGTAGCCTCGGCCTTCGCCTCGGCTCCAGAGGCAGCGTCGCCGCCGCCCTCCTCGGGCTTGCCGTTCGCGCCATTCAGCGCCGCCTCGTCCTCCTCGGACTCGGGCAGCCGCGCGATTCCGGACACCTTCTCGTCGGCGCTCTCCAGCGTGATCAGCCGCACGCCCTGGGTGTTGCGGCCGATGACGGAGACCTCCTTGACGCGGGTGCGGATGAGCATGCCCTGGTTGGTGATGAGCATGATCTCGCCCTTGTCCGAG
>JACRCT010000017.1 GCA_016218885.1 Deltaproteobacteria bacterium
CTCGCGAAGCTCGGTGCGACGATCCGCCGCCGGCAATAGCGCGACCAGGTGACGCTCGCATGGCGATCGGCGGTCACCACCGCGACCGGGATCCCGGCGGCTCCCAGCGGACGGACGAGGTTCACGTCGCCGATGACCACCGCGAAGCTGTCTGCCACTGCTCCCTCCCCCAACGGCGATGCCGCAGCCCTGGCGAGGCCAGCTGTCCGCGCCAGCACTGCCCAAGGAAGGTGGGGCCTTCCCTTCGCCTGTCCCAACTGCCCGGGCGGGCTCGAATGAGAGGATCTTCCAGGCAGGGACATCAGAGCCACTGTCATGTGATGCGGGATGCGCTCGCCCGCTCCTCGGGCTCTCTGGTGCCGCCGCCGTCGTTCTCGCCTCGGCCCTCGCCGCAAACCATGCCTTGCGCCGCCAAGCTCGACCGGGCCGGCAGAAACATCACCCGAGCCGCGAGCTCCGAAAGTCACTGTGTAGGTCCTCGGCGGATTGGCTAGAATCCCGCGGCCTTGAAAAAAGCTCCTGAGAACCATCAGCGTCCCAAGCTCGACCTGGCCGACAAGATCTCGGTCTTCTTCGCCACCGGATTCGGCGCTGGCTGGGTGCCCGTCGCGCCGGGCACCGCCGGCACGGTCGTCGCCATCCCGCTCTTCCTGGCGCTCGCCCAGCTGCCCTACTGGCTGCAGATCCTCACGACCGTGGCCTACATCGCCCTCGCCATCCATGCGGCCGACCGCGCGGGCCACTACTTCGGGGCCAGCGACGACGGGCACATCGTCAGCGACGAGATCGCCGGCTACTTCGTCACCATGCTGCTGGTTCCGGTGTCGCTCAAGACTGTCATCGCCGGCTTTGTCCTGTTCCGCGTCCTCGACCAGGTCAAGCCCTGGCCCGCGAGCTGGTTCGACCGCAAGGTGCACACGGGCCTGGGCAACGTGATGGACGACGTCGCGGCCGCGGCGTGGGGCCGGGGGCTCATGGCGCTGCTCGTCTGGCTGTGGCCGTGATGAGCCTGTTCCGAAGTACTGGAAGAAGCTGCTAGAAGGCGGGTCGCCATGCGCATCGAGATGCTCTGCACGGGCAACGAGCTGCTCGACGGCTCGGTCGTGGACACCAACGCCAACTGGTTCTGCGAGCGGGCGTTCGTCCGCGGCGCGCCAGTCGCGCGCAAGGAGACGCTCCCCGACGATCTACCTGTCCTGGTGGAGGCCTTCCGGCAGATCGGAGCCCGCGCCGACTTCCTGGTCGTCTCCGGAGGCATGGGGCCGACCACCGACGACTTGACCGTCGAGGCCGCAGCCCAGGCTGCCGGCGTGCCCCTCGACGAAGACGCCCAGGTGCTCGTCGACCTCAAGCGCCGCTTCGCCGAGCGCGGCTTCACCTTCACCCTGAACAACGCGCGCCAGGCGCGCGTGCCCCGAGGCGGGCAGGCGCTCCCCAACCCCTATGGCACCGCCCCGGCGATCACCCTCAAGGTCGGCAAGGCCGAGTGCTTCCTGCTCCCTGGCGTGCCCCGCGAGTTCCGTCCGCTGTGCGAGGAGCAGGTGATCCCCCGGCTCGAGGCGCGCCTGGCCGAGGAAGGGGCGGCCCGCGTGCACAAGGCTTCGCGGGTGCTCAAGTGCTTCGGCATCGGTGAGAGCATGCTCGACGACAAGGTCAAAGCGCTGCCGCAGCGCCACCCGCACGTCGAGTTCGGCTTCCGCACCCACCTGCCCGAGAACCACCTCAAGCTGCTGGCGACCGGCTCCACTGCCGAGGAGGCCCGCGCGCGGCTCGAGGCCGCGGCTCGCGATGCCTTGGCGGCGGTGGGCGAGAAGGTCTTCGGGGCCGACCGCGACGAGCTCCCCGAGGTCGTCCTGCGCTCGCTCCAGACCAGAGGCGCCACCCTCGCCCTGGCCGAGTCGTGCACCGGCGGGCTCGTCGCCTCGCAGCTCGCCTCGGTTCCTGGTGCCAGCCACACCCTGGTCTTCTCCGCTGTCGTCTATCAGGACCGGGCCAAGACGCAGCTCTTGGGGGTCGATCCCGAGCTGGTGCTGCGCGAGGGAGCGGTCTCGGCGGCGGTGACCCGGGCGCTGGCCCAGGCGGCGCGCGAGAAGGCGGGGGCGACCTTCGGCCTCGCCGTCACCGGTTGGGCCGGCCCCGGCGGCGGAACACAGAAGGATCCTGTGGGGACCGTCTACGTCTGCCTGTCCGACGGGGCCTTGGTCGTCGAGGAGCGGCAGCGCTACCCGTTCGAGCGCGACCGCGTGCGCCAGCTGGCGGCGTACCTGGCTCTCGACTTGTTGAGGCGCCACGCGCAGGGAGCCCGCTCGTGACCGACATCGTCCAGACTGCCTCTTCCTCCTCGTCTTTGGCCGCCGCGCCGGGGCTGTCCGCGCGCGCCTGGGCGTTCCTCAAGGCCCACTGGATCCCCATTGCCATCGCGGTGGTGTGCGCGGTGATCCTCGGGCTCTTCAGCTGGCATCGCTTCCTGCACCAGTCGAAGGCGCCGCACTTCATCTATCAGGCGATGGCCTGGCTCGAGGGCTCGCTGGACATGGGCGTGGACCCGCCCAACCAGGAGGATTGGGTCAAGATCGGCGACAAGTTCTTCCAGAGCTTCCCCGCGTTCCCCGCGGTGGTGATGCTGCCGTTTGTCGCCCTGCACGGCTACCAGTTCAACGACACCTCGTTCACGGTGTTCATGGCGGCGATCGGCCTGGCGCTCTTCTTCCTCTTGCTGCGCCGCCTGTCGCGGGACGGAGAGTCGGGTCGCAACGAGCTGGAGAACGTGGCCTTCACCGGCCTGCTCGGCTTTGGCACGCTCTTCTTCTACTGCGCCATCCGCGGAGAGGTGTGGTTCACGGCAGAGGTGATGGGGGTGGGGCTGACGAGCCTCTACGTCTGCTTCTCGCTGAAGGCGCGCCGGCCCATCGTGGCCGGC
>JACRCT010000290.1 GCA_016218885.1 Deltaproteobacteria bacterium
AGCCCCCGCTACGTGCAGGACAAGATCTCCAACGCGCTGGTCTCCGACAAGGGCGAGGGCTGCGTCAACCCCTTCATGGTCCTCAACGAGCTCGAGGCGGGCCTCAAGACCCACTCGCTCATCTCCAGCGAGGAGATCCGCAAGCATTACCGCGAGCTGCTCACGGTGGTGAAGGCCGAGTACGAGGACACCGTCAAGAACGAGGTCCAGCGCGCCATCAGCGCCGACGAGGACGCCATCGGCAAGCTGTGCGGCAACTACATCGACAACATCAAGGCCTACACGCAGAAGGAGAAGGTCCGCAACAAGTACACCGGCCAGTACGAGGAGCCCGACGAGCGGCTGATGCGCGCCATCGAGGAGAAGATCGACATCCCCGACAGCCGCAAGGACGACTTCCGCCGCGAGATCATGAACTACATCGGCGCCCTGGCGGTGGAGGGCAAGACCTTCAACTACCGGACCAACGAGCGGCTCCACAAGGCGCTCGAGCTCAAGCTCTTCGAGGACCAGAAGGACTCGATCAAGCTCAAGAACCTGGTCAGTTCGGTCGTCGACAAGGACACGCAGGAGAAGATCGACGTCGTCAAGGACCGGATGATCAAGAACTACGGCTACTGCGAGATCTGCTCGACCGACGTCCTCAACTTCGTGGCCAGCATCTTTGCCCGGGGCGACGCCAAGGACTAGAGCCTGGCGGCGAACTAAAGCAAGCAGGGTGGGGCGCGCCGACGACGTCGCGTCGCGTCCCACCCGTCGAACCGCGCATCTCGCAGCTAGCTTTCGAGGCCGAAACGCCATGGTTTCCCGCCCCACGCTCGCGCTTCCCCTCGCCGCCGCCCTCGGCGCGTCGCTGCTGGGGCAGCCGGTGGCGCAGGCCCGGGGCAAGGGGAAGGCTGGCGTGGTTCCGGTCGACGCCTGTGCCACCTCCAAGTGCCGGGAGCTGACCAGGCCCGAGGCGGCGATGATGGGCCGGGTGCTCTCCAAGCTGATGGCCTTGCTCCCCTCGCCCGACTCGGCAAGGTACGAGCAGCGGGGCCTCAAGTCGGCGCAGGGCCCGGGCGGCATCATGATCAAGGACGCGATGTGGCAGGCCGCCGACTTCCCGGCCAACGTGGTCGACACCATGGCCCTGGGCTTCGGGAAGGCCGGCGCCTTCCCCCGCACCTTCGCCCTCGTCTACTCCTACACTCTCAAGGACGAGGCCGAGCGGGCCCAGCTGGGCATGGTGACCGCCGAGCACAAGCTCGACAGCGGGGACGTGGAGTACTTCGACCGGCGCATCGAGGCCTCGGCCTGGGCCATCCCCGCGCCGCTCGAGCCGGGGATGGTGGCGCTCGCGGGCGGCGACACCTGGGAGAAGAAGCTCGCTGGCGAGGAGAAGGGGACCTCGCGCCTGACAGTGGTGGTGGGACCCTCGGGCCGCAAGACGGCGCTGCCCCTGGGAGAGCCTTCGGACAAGCTCGCCCCCGTCAAGGCCGTCCGGGTGACCTTCCAGGGACCGACCGCCGAAGTCCGGGCGCTCGCCTCGAGGCTCGACCGCAGCGCGCTCAAGGGGCTCATCGGCCCCATCGAGAAGATCGTCGGGATGGACAACTAGCTTTCAATGGGCGGGAAGCGGGCTTCGGGGAGTCACAAGATGGGTCCAGCGGCCGTTCGAGGCAGCCGATGTCACTGAAGATCAAGCAGGACCACAATCGCTTCAAGCAGATCGTGCGCGGGCGCATCAAGAACAACATGCGCAAGTACCTGCAGAAGGGCGAGATGATCGGGAAGAAGGGCAAGGACCTGATCAGCATCCCCTTGCCCACCATCGACATCCCGCACTTCCGCTTCGGCCACAAGCAGCAGGGCGGCGTGGGCCAGGGCGAGGGCGAGGTGGGCCAGGTCCTGGCGCCGGGCAACGTCCAGCCCGGCCCCGGTCAGGCCGGCGAGGGCGAGGGCGAGCACCAGCTGGAGGTCGACATCTCCCTGGCCGAGCTCGCCGAGATCCTGGGCGAGGAGCTGGCGCTGCCGCGCATCCAGCCCAAGGGCAAGGAGCGCATCTTCACCACGCGGCTGAAGTACACCGGCATCAACACCACCGGCCCCGAGTCGCTGCGCCACTTCCGCCGGACCTTCAAGCAGGCCCTGAAGCGGCAGATCGCCGCGGGCACCTACAACCCCAGCTCCCCGGTCATCATCCCCACCCGCGCCGACAAGCGCTACCGCACCTGGAAGATCGAGAACCTGCCGCAGTCCAACGCGGTCATCATCTACATGATGGACGTCTCCGGCTCGATGGGCGACGAGCAGAAGGAGATCGTGCGGGCCGAGAGCTTCTGGATCGACACCTGGCTGCGCACCCAGTACAAGGGCATCGAGGTGCGCTACATCATCCACGACGCCGTGGCCCGCGAGGTGGACCGGGAGACCTTCTTCCACACCCGGGAGTCGGGCGGCACGATGATCTCCAGCGCCTACAAGCTCTGCCGCGACCTCATCAAGGCCGACTACCCGCCCTCGTCCTGGAACATCTACCCCTTCCACTTCTCCGACGGCGACAACTGGTCGGCCGACGACACCCGCCTGTGCGTGGAGATCCTCAAGGGCGACGTGCTGCCCGCCGCCAACCTGTTCTGCTACGGGCAGGTGGAGAGCCCCTATGGCAGCGGGCAGTTCATCAAGGATCTGCGCGAGACCTTCGGCGACGCCGAGAACGTGGCCCTCTCGGAGATCGCCGACAAGGACGCGATCTACCAGTCGATCAAGGACTTCCTGGGGAGAGGCAAGTGAGCCCGCCCAAGGTTTCAACGAGGGTGGTGTCCGCATCGTGCCTTGGCAATGAAGCCTGCACCGGTCACCCCGAGCGTAGGCCGAGCTTGCGAGGCCGAAGTCGAGGGGCCCTTCGACTCCGGGGCTCGCGCTGCTCGCCCCTGCGCTCAGGGCGACCGGGTGCTCGACTGCCAGGGGAACTTTCGGACGCCGCACTAGGCAGCGAGGATAGACCGTGTCCCTGACCGCACGCCTCTACGACCTCAAGCAGGAGATCGAGGGATACGCCCGCGAGTACGGGCTCGACTTCTTCGAGACCATCTTCGAGGTCCTCAGCTACGACGAGATCAACATGGTGGCCGCCTACGGCGGCTTCCCCAACCGCTATCCCCACTGGAAGTTCGGGATGGAGTACGAGCAGCTCGCCAAGGGGTACGAGTACGGCCTCTCGAAGATCTACGAGATGGTCATCAACAACGACCCCTGCTACGCCTACCTGCTCGAGTCGAACGCCGAGGTCGACCAGAAGATCGTCATGGCCCACGTCTACGGGCACTGCGACTTCTTCAAGAACAACTTCTCGTTCGAGAACACCAACCGCAAGATGATGGACGAGATGGCCAACCACGCGACGCGAGTGCGTCGCTGGATCGACCGCCTGGGCATCGACCAGGTCGAGGACTTCGTCGACCGCGCCCTCTCGCTCGAGAACCTCATCGACTACCACGCCGCCTTCATCCGCCGCCGGCCCGCCAAGAAGCCCGACGAGGAGGCCACCCCTCAGCCGATCACCGGCTTCAAGGTCGACCGCGAGTACATGAGCGGCTACGTGAACCCCAAGGACTACATGGAGGAGCAGCGCCGCAAGCAGGAGGAGGAGCTCAAGAAGGCCAAGCGCTTCCCCGAGCGCCCCGAGCGCGACGTCCTGCTGTTCCTGCTCGAGAACGCGCCGCTGGAGCGCTGGGAGTTCGACCTGTTGTCCATCGTCCGCGAGGAGGCCTACTACTTCGCGCCGCAGGGCCAGACCAAGATCATGAACGAGGGCTGGGCCAGCTACTGGCACTCGACGATCATGACCCAGCGGGCCCTCAAGGACTCGGAGATCATCGACTACGCCGACCACCACTCCGGCACCCTGGGCACCCGCCCGGGGTCGATCAACCCCTACAAGCTGGGCATCGAGCTGTTCCGGCACATCGAGGACCGCTGGAACAAGGGGCGCTTCGGCAAGGAGTTCGCGGAGTGCGACGACCTGCGCGAGCGGCAGGCCTGGGACCGCAAGCTGGGGCTGGGCCGCCAGAAGATCTTCGAGGTGCGCCGCCACTACAACGACGTCACCTTCATCGACGAGTTCCTCACCCCCGAGTTCGCCATCGAGCAGAAGATGTTCGTGTACGGGTTCAACGAGAAGCGCAACGCCTGGGAGATCATGAGCAAGGAGTTCAAGGCCATCAAGGACAAGCTCCTGCACCAGCTGACCAACTTCGGCCAGCCGATCATCGAGGTAGTGGACGGCAACTTCGAGAACCGCGCCGAGATCCTCCTCGCCCACAAGCACGACGGCACCGACCTCAAGCTGGACTACGCCCGCGACACCTTGAGGAACGTCTGCTCGATGTGGAAGCGCCCTGCGAACCTGATGACCAAGGTCGACGGCAAGGGCGTGCTGATGCGCTTCGACGGCAAGGACCACAGCGAGAAGCGCGTCGATCTGTAGGTCCTCCTGGGGGGCGCGGGCGCCTTGTCCCGCATGGCCGACCGTCACGCAGATGCTCAGCCAGCCGATGGGCGGCGCTCCGCTCTTCATCAACGCCCCGGCGGGGCCTGAGTCGCGAAGCCGTCCTGCGAGGGCTGCGAGCGAGAACCATCTCGCTCGCTCGAGGTGCGCGTAGAAAGCTAAAGCCAGCAGAGAGCGGGCTTGGCGATGGTAGGCGCGACGTTCCTCGGACTTGGAAGGGTCGGGTGGTCAGTCCCAGGCGAAGGGGCCCTTCTGCTTGCCCCATGAGGCGCTGGCGAGCTTCTCGCCCGCCGTGGAGAAGAGGATGAGGCTTGCCTCCTCGTCATCTCGCTCGTAGGCGAAGGTTGCGTAGACGTCTTGCTCGCCAAGCTTGAGCGAATAGGCGTTAACGGTCGTCCAGGGCCCCTTCTGGCTCGCGGCCGCGTCCTGCAGCTGCGCGGGCGTCGTGGCCAAGTCAACCGTCGGCGCGCCCACCAGCTCCGTCGGAACCACCCGGACGTTGGTGACGAACTTCTTGGCGAACTCGGTCTTGGCGGCCACGGCCTCGGGGGCTCCTGTGCTCGTGTTGGCTATCTCGCCAGGAGGGCGCTGAGGACCCTTCCGAGCGAGCTTGTCCCATGAGAACGGACCCTCGCTGCCGCCCCAAGTCGCGCTGCCGATCCTCTCTCCGAGCTTCGAGAAGAGCCTCAAGCTCGCCTGCTGCTGCGCTTCGCAGTGCCCGTACGCGGCGAACACATCCTCGCCACAGACCTTCAGCGAGTACACCCCGACCTTCACGCCCGTGCCCTCGAGCTGCTTGGCCGCCGCCAACACCGATGCGGGCGCGTCTGCCTCGACCCTCGACGCCATGGGGAGCACCGGCGGGGGAGCGGCCTGCAGGTCCGGGATGAGCTTGCGCTCGAAGGCGTCCTTGAGCCTGTCGCCCCGGGTCGTAGGCTGGAACTGCACGCTGACGCCCTTGCCGGGCTCGAGGCTGGAAGCGTCGGCGCGCGCCTCTCTCTGTAGGACGCTCTCCTGCACCTTCTTGAGATCGGTCGGCGTCGGCGGCTGGGCCTGCTCCATCTTCGCGAGCGACGCCCAGTTCTCGTAGACCATCACCTGGTCCTTGTCGACGAGCACCGCCGCGTCGTTGAGTCCGCCGGTTCTCGCGCCACGAAGGCCGTCGAGCATCGTGTCCACGGCCGCATACCACCGGGCGTCATCGATGTCCGGGCCCCGCGCGAAAGCCCGGAAGCGGTTCTGGCCGTCCTGCCAGTTGACCTGCGCGCCGCTGACGAGATAGGCGCCGACCTTGTCGCGGGGAACCGGGCCCTTGAGGAAGGAGGCGACCTGGGTCCCGTTGTGGTTGTAGCGGGTCGGCGGAGGCCTGGTGAAGATGTCGCTGTGGGACTTGCCGTAGACCTCGAACTCCGCCGTCCCCGCCAAGGCGTCGTACTCCTCCTGGCTCTGGTAGACGATCAGCGCCGCCTCGGCGACGTCGAGTCCGGTCTGGCCCGGATCCATCAACATGGGCAGGTACGCGTCCAGGCCCCTGCCGCCGCCGACGGTGGTGGTATCGGGCACGAGGTGCTCGTTCAGGCGCCGCTTCACCTCATCCAGCGGGAGACCTTCCTTGGGCACGCCACGCCAGAACCGGACGTGGGCTTTCGATGTCGGGGCTGCGCCTTCTCCGACGGGGGCCGGGGCAAGGACGGCTCCCGCCCCCTGGGCTGCCGGAGAGAACGAGCTCGTGCCCTGGAAAGGGCTGGTCGTTTCCGCTGCGGCAGCGGGCTGGGTGGGCGGAGAGGCGACTGGCGCCGAAACGCTGGGCGCCGCAGTCGAGGGAGCATTGGGGCTTCCAGCGGGAATCGCCGGGCGATACCGGCTGATCTCGTCAGGCATGATCACCTCCCCTTGAAAGACCGCCATCCTAGCGCCTGCCTGGCCGAGCACCAAGGAGCCGATCGTGCCCTCGTCCGACCGGCGTTGCTTCGGTCGGATCCGCGCCAAGACGCCCACAAGCACGACGGCACCGACCTCAAGCTGGACTACGCCCGCGACACCTTGAGGAACGTCTCCTCGATGTGGAAGCGCCCCGCGAACCTCATCACCAAGCTCGACCCCTTCTCGCCTCTCCCGCGTCGCGAGCATCCCTCGCGCTCCCTCGAGCGCTGGCGGGCGCCACAATCTCCTGCAATCACGCGGGAATTCCCCAAGGCTTTTGGGGGAAATCCCAGATCGATTAGTCTCCGGGTGCTCTTCTCGCCAACTCCCGCCAGCGCCGCGGCAAAAACCGGAGCTCCCGATGAAACGACTCGCCTTGCTCTTGCTTCTCTCGTCTTTGGCCCTCGCCGGGTGCGGCGGCTCAGCCCCGGCGCCCTGCGTGCCGACGACCTGCAGCGCGCAGCAGAAAGACTGCGGAAGCATCGACGACGGCTGCGGCAAGAAGCTGGAGTGCGGCACTTGCACCGCGCCCGAGGTCTGCGGTGCCAACAACGTCTGCGCCCAGCCGGGCTGCACGCAGAGCCCCTGCACCCTCGGCTCGAAGCAGTGCTTGAACGACGGCGTGCGCGAATGCATCGCGCTCGACGACGGCTGCCCGGGCTGGGGCCAGACGAATGCCTGCCCTGCCGAGCAGATCTGCTCGGGCGGGCAGTGCGTGACCACCTGCAGCAACCAGTGCACCGAGAACGCCAGGCAGTGCTCGGGGACCGGCGTCCAGACCTGCAAGACGATGGCCTCGGGCTGCACCGACTGGGACACCGCGGTGCCCTGTGAGGGCGCTCAGATCTGCTCCGGCGGCCAGTGCGTGACCACCTGCAGCAACCAGTGCACCTTGAACGCGACCCGCTGCTCGAGCAGCGCGCTGCAGACCTGCAAGACGATGGCTTCGGGCTGCACCGACTGGGACACCGCCGTGGCCTGCAGCGGCCCCCACGAGGTGTGCTCGGGGGGAGTGTGCACCCCGACCTGCGCCGATCAGTGCTCGCTCAACGAGAAGAGGTGCGCGGGAACGGGAATCGAGACCTGCGTGGTGCTCGGCTCGGGCTGCACCGACTGGGACACGCCGGTCCCATGTGGCGTGGACGAGTGGTGCTCGAACGCGCAGTGCGTGCCGGCCGAGACCTGCGTCGACCACCTCAAGAACCAGGATGAGACCGATGCGGACTGTGGGGGAACCCATTGCCCCGGCTGCGCGATCGGCAAGGTCTGCCTGGCCAACGGCGACTGCCTGACCAACGCCTGCGACGTGGGCGGCACCGGGACCTGCGTGGCGGCCGGCGCGCCGACCTGCAGCGACGTGGCCAAGAACCGCGACGAGAGCGATGTGGACTGCGGCGGCAGCTACTGCGC
>JACRCT010000291.1 GCA_016218885.1 Deltaproteobacteria bacterium
CAGCTACCTGGCCGAGCTACTCCTCTCCAAGGGCTATGAGGTCCACGGCATCATCCGCCGCTCGAGCTCCTTCAACACCGACCGCATCGACCACCTCTATCGGGACCCGCACGAGCACGGGGTGCGCCTGAAGCTGCACTACGGCGACCTGACCGATGCCAGCTCGCTGGACCGGATCCTGCGCGTGGTCGAGCCCGAGGAGATCTACAACCTCGGAGCCCAGAGCCACGTGAAGGTGTCGTTCGAGGTCCCCGAGTACACCGCCGACACCGTGGGGGTGGGGACGGTGCGCCTGCTGGAGGCGATCCGCGAGAGCGGGATCAAGCCCCGCTTCTACCAGGCCTCGAGCTCGGAGCTGTACGGCAAGGTCCGGGAGATCCCCCAGAAGGAGACCACGCCCTTCTACCCGCGCAGCCCGTACGCCTGTGCCAAGGCCTATGGCTTCTACATCACGGTGAACTACCGGGAGAGCTACGGCCTGTTCGCCTCCAACGGCATCCTCTTCAACCACGAGTCGCCGCGGCGCGGAGAGACCTTCGTCACCCGGAAGGTCACTCGGGCCGTCGCACGCATCAAGCACGGGCTGGAGAAGAAGCTGTATCTGGGCAACCTCGACGCCAAGCGCGACTGGGGACACGCCAGGGACTACGTCGAGGCGATGTGGCTGATGCTGCAGGCGCCGGAAGCGGACGACTTCGTCATCGCCACCGGCGAGGTGCACTCGGTGCGCGAGCTGTGCGAGGAGGCCTTCGGCTGCGTGGGCCTCGACTACCGCGAGCACGTGGAGGTCGACCCGCGCTACTTCCGTCCCGCGGAGGTGGACTACCTGCAAGGCGACGCGACCAAGGCCAGGACCCGGCTCGGCTGGCAGCCCAAGGTGACCTTCAAGGCGCTCATCAAGGAGATGGTGGAGGCCGACCTGGAGCGGACCGACCGCGAGAAGTTCGGCACCGACGGAGCACGGCCGACGGGGAGTGCGCGGTCGGCGACCTAAAGCCAACCGACGTTCCGGGCCAGCCAGCAGGCAGATCAAGCGAGCGAGCGCATGGGCTTTTTTGATTCGAGGCGAATCGCAGTCACCGGTGGAGCCGGCTTCCTGGGCTCCTACATCCTCGCCAAGCTCCGCGAGCGGGGCGCCCGCGAGGTCTTCGTCCCGGAGTATCCGGCGTTCGACCTCGTGGAGCGCGCGGCGATCCAACGGATGTACGACGAGGCCAAGCCGGACATCGTCATCCACCTCGCTGCGGTGGTGGGCGGCATCGGCGCCAACCGGGCCAATCCGGGCAAGTACTTCTACGACAACCTCATGATGGGCGTGCAGCTCCTCGAGGAGGGCCGGCGCCGCAGCATCGAGAAGTTCGTCGGCCTGGGAACCATCTGCGCCTATCCCAAGTTCGCGCCGGTGCCCTTTCGCGAGGACGACCTCTGGAGCGGCTACCCGGAGGAGACCAACGCGCCCTACGGCCTGGCGAAGAAGATGATGCTCGTCCAGTCCCAGGCCTACCGGCAGCAATACGGCTTCAACTCCCTCTTCCTGCTCCCGGTGAACCTGTACGGGCCACGCGACAACTTCGACCTCGAGACCTCGCACGTCATCCCCGCGCTCATCCGCAAGTTCCTGGAGGCGATGAAGGCCAGGCGCGGCGAGGTGGTGCTCTGGGGCGACGGCTCGCCCACCCGCGAGTTCCTCCACGCCGAGGACGCCGCCGAAGGCATCCTTTTGGCCACCGAGCGCTACTCCAAGAGCGACCCGGTCAACATCGGCTCGGGGATGGAGATCTCCATCAAGGACCTCTCGGTCCTCATCGCCGAGCTGTGCGGCTACACCGGCCAGATCGTGTGGGATGCGACCCAGCCCAACGGCCAGCCTCGCCGCCGCCTCGACGTGTCCCGCGCCGAGCGGGAATTCGGCTTTCGCGCCCGAAAGGACTTCCGGCAAGGGCTCGCCGAGACGATCGCCTGGTATCGGCTGCACTCCGGCACGTAGAGAAGAGCAGCCTCGCCGGGCGCGAGGCCGCTCGAGAGACCGAGCCGGCGCAGCGCCTTCCGCTGGGCCAGGGAGCCGGCGTCGGGGCCTCATCCTGGGCATGATTCATTCTGTTGGAAGGCAGACGCGTGACTCCCATTTGTCCCAGATGCGGCAGCGTCGACGTCTACTCCTCGAGAGCCAAGGGGGCTGGTGAGACCTTTGCGCGCCTGCTGGGGTTGCCGCCTCGTCGCTGCTCGGCCTGCGGCTGGCGGGGCTTCCGGCCGCGGATCATCTTTCCGGCTCGACGCGGCTCCAGCCCCGACAATCCCGTCCTGGCTTCTCCCGAAGTGCCGCCCCCCGTCCCGCCGATGGCGGCTTCGGACCCCGGGTCCCGCCGCTCGAAGCGCCGCCACCACCCCCGTCACCACCAGCACCGGATCAAGCACCGGGGTACGGGAGGGAAGCTCGTGGCATTGGCGCTGGCGCTGGGCGTCGCCGCGGGGCTGATGGCCTACGCCTGCAGCGGCTGAGAGGCCTCAGGCTTCAGACCCCAGCCCTCAGGTCAAGCAGGGCCTGGGGTCTGAAGTCCGGAGCCTGAAGCTGTTCCCATCGTGCGCAGGATCTCTGGACGAGGGGACTAGAACCCCGTGGTCTGGTGGACGAAGTCCGCGAAGCTGGAGATGCGCGTGAAGACCTGGGGGTGGCTGCTGCTGCCGCACTCGTGGGCGCCGAAGCTGGTGACGCCGGCCACCACGAATTCACGTTGGCGGCGGTCGTAGACCACCAGCGGTCCCCCGCTGTCGCCCTGGCAGACTCCGCGCTCCCCCGGCAGCACCGAAGCGATGCACACGTGTCGATCGGAGACCAGGGCTGCGATCTCGGGCTCATCGGCAGCGAAGCGGCTCTTGCACTCCGCGGTGCTCAGGGAGTGCACCACGAGCCCCTGCAGCTGGTCCGAGCCGCCGTAGAAGTGGGGGGGCAGATAGGCCGGCGGCGCGGGCAGAGGAGGGACCTCGGTGAGGGTCACCATTCCCCAGCCAAGAGTCAGCCCGTCTGCATAGGGGAAAGCAGCGCTGTGCTCGCGGTCGTAGGCCAGCGCGGCCCGCGGAGCCGTGGCGACCCTGAGCAGGGCGACGTCGTTGTCGAAGAGCCTCGGAGCGAAGCCGGGATGGATGACCACCTCGGTCACGGCGTGCCGTGCGGAGGGATCGACCGAGACGAGGTCGAGATCGCCGATCACAACGCTGAGCATCGAGGGCGGCAACGGCATCGTCTGGGTGAAGGCGTCGTAGGCGCAATGAGCCGCAGTCAGCACCCAGCCCTGGCCGATGAGCGTTCCACCACAGGCGTGGCTCGTGTAGCCGTACAGCTCCTGCTGGACCGAGACCATGTAAGGCACGAGGCGGGAGCCCCGCACGTCGAAGCCACCGGCGATCGCCGCGGACTGGGTATCGAGCGGGACCGGGGCCTCGTCGCCCTGCAGATCGGCGCCACATCCGAGGAGCAGAGACGAGACGACGGTCACCGCGAGCAACACTTTGGCTGGGTACATCAGTTCCTCCCCCTGAGCGAGACGAAGACAGGCCGCCTTCTTCGCGTGAGCCGGTCTTGTACCACCAGCACTGACCGTGACACCAGCCTAGAATGCTGGAAACCGGACTCCACTGGCGCGGTGGCGAGCCACCGCACCCGCCGATATCGTGCCGCCATGGACCTGCTCGATGCGCTGCGCCTGCTGACCTCCCTGGAGCTGCCCCACCGCCGCGCCACCTCCGGGCCGCGAGAGCATCTGCAAGTGAGGTGGGCCGAGGTGGCAGATACAGCGGTCTTCCATGGCCTCGCGCCGCTGGTGTCCTACAACCTCGAGTACCGGCTGGGCGGCGCCGGCGCACCCGAGGAGATCCACGACCAGCTTCTGGGCTACTACCACGGCACCCTCACCGACAACGTCTTCAAGCTGGTCCATCTCAAGAGGCTGCTCTGCGGCGCCGAGGACGTGGAGGTCGTGCTGCTGGAGGCGGCGGCGTACGCCGATGCGCTCTACCCGCATGTCGCCTTCCGCGCCTTGCCCGAGCTTCGCCTGCTCGTCCGCCGCGGCGACTTCCCGAAGCTGGCGTCGGCCGGCGGCCCCCTGGGCCTGCGCATCGAGGGAGTGGAGGGCGATGCGGTCGTGCTCACTGACGGGCGCGTCCGCTTCCTGCTCCACGACGCCCTCTTCGGCCAGCGCTGGGGAGCGGCCGAGGAGGAGATCTGGGCGCGCGGCGCTCCCGCCAAGGCCTTCGGGCCCAGGGTGCGCCGTCCGGCCATCGAGGACGCGATCCTCGTCCAGGTCGTGCTGATGGCCCGAAGCGCCTTCGCCTCCCCGCTCATCGAGTACGTGGACCTGCGCGAGCTGGTGCTCGGCTCCCCGGCGCAGCGCGGAAGCTGGGACCGGCCCCCCGACGCGGCGGTGCTCAAGTCGCGAGCCCAGAAGCAGGGGCTCTCGCGTGCCTTGTGGTGCGCCCTGCAGCTGCTCATCCACTTCTTCCCCGGCGCGCAGGGCGGGGCCATGGTCTTGCTGCCCGAGCTGCCGGCGGCCGTGCGCGGGCTCCTCGAGGCGGGCGTGCTGCTGCCCTCACGCAACCTCGATCGCACCCGCGTAAACCGGGCAGCCGAGGAGATTCGCAAGCTGCTGGTCTAGCCCGACCTTCCCATCGTGAGCCCGTTCTTCGAGTGGCCTGAGCAGCGCACGCTGGCCAGGCCACTCGAAGAACGGGCGACTCACTTGGGTTCGCGCCGCCATCGTGGAAGGAATCGCGATGCCTGAGCCGGGTCGTTGCAGCTGTGATTGAGAGTGCGCAGGAGCCGTGTTAGCGGTCGCCTTGGCTGGCAAGCGACGGCTTGCCCGTCGCCTCAACCTCCTCTCCAGAGGAGGGCCTCGGGCTACCAGGCCTCCCTTCCTTCAACTAGCCTGCGAGCGATTACAGGGTCGCCTCTTTTCGCTCTGGCCGCCGAGAAGCAGGGAGCCCGGAGCCCCGGGCTTCGGAGGTTGTCCTTCCCAGCCCCCCGTCGGCTTCCGTACAATGCGCGCTCTTTTACGGGGCACTCCCAGAGGACAACGCGCATGAAGCTCTCGGTCATCGGCAGCGGCTACGTCGGTCTGGTCGCAGGAACCTGCTTCGCAGACAGCGGCAACGACGTGATCTGCGTGGACTCGGACAAGGCGAAGATCGACGCGCTGCTCGCGGGGCGCATCCCCATCTTCGAGCCCGGGCTGGAGGAGCTGGTCAAGCGCAACGTCAAGGAGAAGCGGCTCTCCTTCACCACCGACCTCAAGAAGGCGGTGGGCGAGTCGGACGTGGTCTTCATCGCGGTGGGCACCCCGCCCAACGAGACCGGCGAGGCCGACCTGCAGCACGTCCTCTCCGCCTCGCGAGACATCGCCAAGGCGATGACCCGCTACACGGTGGTCGTGGACAAGAGCACCGTGCCGGTGGGCACCGCGGACAAGGTGCGCGAGGAGATCCGCAAGCACACCAGCCACGAGTTCGACGTGGTCTCCAACCCCGAGTTCCTCAAGGAGGGGGCGGCGATCGACGACTTCATGAAGCCCGATCGCGTGGTCATCGGCTGCGAGACCGAGCGGGCCAAGAAGCTGATGGGCGAGCTCTACGCCCCGTTCGTGCGCACCGAGCACCCCATCCTCTTCATGGACACCCGCTCGGCGGAGCTGACCAAGTACGCCTCCAACTCGATGCTCGCGGTGCGCATCAGCTTCATGAACGACATCGCCCAGCTCTGCGAGCGGGTGGGCGCCGACGTGGACCTGGTGCGCAAGGGCATGGGCGCCGACAAGCGCATCGGGTATCCGTTCCTCTTTCCCGGGGTCGGCTATGGCGGGAGCTGCTTCCCGAAGGACGTGAAGGCCCTCGTCGCCACCGCGCGCGACCACGGCATCGAGTTCGATCTCCTCCGCGCCGTCGAGCGCACCAATGAGCGGCAGAAGAAGCTCCTCGTCTCCAAGGCGGTCAAACACTTCGGCCCCGACCTCTCGGGCAGGTCGTTCGCCGTCTGGGGTCTCGCCTTCAAGCCCAAGACCGACGACATGCGCGAGGCGCCCTCCGTCGAGGTGATCGAGGGACTCCTGGGCAAGGGCGCGAAGGTGAAGGCCTTCGACCCCGTCGCCACCGTGACCGCCCGCCGCGTGCTCAACGACCGCGTCACTTTCGTGGAGCGCCCCTACGAGGCGCTCGAGGGCGTCGACGCCCTCTTCGTCGTCACCGAGTGGAACGAGTTTCGCCACCCCGACTTCGAGCGCATGAAGACGCTGATGAAGGCGCCGGTCGTGTTCGACGGCCGCAACGTGTACTCCCCCGCGAAGATGAAGGAGCTCGGGTTCAGCTACTTCGGAATCGGGCGGAAGTAGCGGAGGTGGCCCCTCACCCCGACCCTCTTCCTCTCCCAACGCCGTCGCCCCCAGGGGCTCTGCCCGCTCCGCAGGGAGAGGGAGTTCTGTGGGTGCTGACACCGCGGTTGACCCTGCGCCCCCGCTCACCTACGCGGGCGCTCTGAATGAGAGCGCGGCCCTGGGGGCACTGAGGGCCAGGCCGAGCTCACAAGGAAGGGTCTCATGAAGGGCATCGTCCTCGCCGGTGGCTCAGGCACGCGCCTCTACCCGCTCACGCGCGTCGTCTCGAAGCAGCTGTTGCCGATCCACGACAAGCCGATGGTCTACTACCCCATCAGCACCCTGCTGCTGGCCGGCATCCGCGAGATCCTCATCATCTCCACCCCCCAGGACCTGCCCCGCTTCCGCGAGCTGCTGGGCGACGGCTCCCAGTGGGGCGTCTCGTTCTCCTACGCCGAGCAGCCCAGCCCCGACGGCCTCGCCCAGGCCTTCCTCATCGGCCGCGAGTTCGTGGGCAAGGACCCCGTCTCCCTCGTGCTGGGCGACAACATCTTCTTCGGCGAGGGCTTCAGCGCGATGGTGCAGGAGGCCGCCCGCCTCAAGCGCGGCGCCACCGTCTTCGGCTACCAGGTCAGCGACCCCGAGCGGTACGGCGTGGTCGAGCTCGAGTCCTCCGGCAAGGCCCTCTCCATCGAGGAGAAGCCCCGGGCCCCCAAGTCGAACTACGCCGTCACCGGCCTCTACTTCTACGACAACGACGTGCTCGACATCGCCCGCACCCTGCGGCCCTCGGCGCGCGGCGAGCTGGAGATCACCTCCGTCAACGACGTCTACCTCAAGCGGGGCACGC
>JACRCT010000299.1 GCA_016218885.1 Deltaproteobacteria bacterium
GGATCGCGGATCAGGTTGTGGGCCGAGAAGACGCAGATCTCGCGCAGGCGGGACGCGACCTGGTAGACGCGCCCGTCGCCGACGAAGAAAGCTCCCAGCCGCTCCGGGGAGAGGGCCTCGACCAGGCCCGCCTCGAAGCGACCCTGCCGCGCCTCCTGGAGAGCCTCACGATCGATGTCGGTGGCGAAGATCTGGACGGGCGGCGGGGACGCCAGCCCCGCGAGCTTCTCCTGGACGAGCATGGCCAGGGTGTAGGCCTCCTCGCCGGTGGCGCACCCGGGCACCCAGATTCGCAGCGGCTCCTCGGGGCCCTTGTCGTGCAGCAGGCGGGGAAGGACGTGCTCGGCCAGATAGGCGAAGGCTTCGGGGTCGCGAAAGAAGGAGGTGACGCTGATGAGCAGGTCCTGGACCAGCGCCTCGGGCTCGCGCGGGTCGCTCTCGAGGAGGCGGAGGTAGTCCTCCATCCCCGGCTGCTGGCAGCACAGGAGGCGGTGGCGCACACGCCGCTGGATGGTCTGGCGGCGGTAGCGGTGGAAGTCGTGGCCCGTGCGGCGGCGCAGCAGCTCGAGGACTCGGGCGAGGCCCTCGGCGACCTCCTCTGCGGAGGGCAGCTCCATCACCGAACCGATCGTGGCCATCTAGCATCCCCCAGTCGATGGATGGCCGGCGACTTTACACGTAGAGCGCGAGGCGAAGCCACGAGAGGCGCGCAGTCACCCAAACCCAGCCCTCGTGTGCTACGAACCTCGCATGCCCGACATCTCCATTCCCGAGAAGGAGCTCAACTCCTTCGACCTGCCGCGCGTGTGCGTCATCAGTGGTGAGCGCGAAGGGGTGGTCTTCAAGCCGGTGAAGTTCGCCTGGTATCCGCGCTGGGTGCCGATCCTCGTCCTGGTCAACCTGCTCGTCGCGGCGATTGTGGCCCTGATCCTGACCAAGCGTGCCAAGGGCGAGCTTCCCTTCACCGAGAAGGCCTATCGGCGGTGGCGCTTGGGGACGGCCCTCTTCGTTGTCTCCGCGGTCTTTCTCGTCTTGGCCCTGTTCGTCTCGCTCTTCCAATTCGCCAGCGAGCACCCTGGGCGCGGAGGTCTCGTGCTCCTGCTGGCCATCGGCGCGCCCATCGGCACCTGGTTCGGGCTGGTGCGCAACAAGAACCTCGTCGTCCAGCGGATCGAGAACGGTGTGCTCGTCCTGCGTACCCCTAGCGCCGCGGCCGCGCAGGCCTTCGAGCAGCACCTCCAAGGCGGCAGAAGTCGGACCCCTGCTACCGAAGACCGGTTGCGTCCTGGATGAGCTCACCCGCCCCCAGCGGCGCGCAGTGCGCGGCCCACCCTGAGGCTGCGGCGAGCTGGGTCTGTGGGCGCTGCGGCACGTTCATGTGTCCAGAGTGTGAGCATCGCGTCCGCCCCGAGGCGCACCCGCTCTGCCCGAGCTGCTGGGAGCTGCGCGAGCGGACCTTGGCCACACTGCACACCGAGAAGGGGGGAACGCGGCTGCAGACCGCGGGGCTGATCCTGGGAGTCATCTCGCTCGCCCCAGGCTGCTTTCCCCTGCAGCTGCTCTCGCTCGTGCTGAACATCGTCGCCATCGCGCGCGCTCCTCACGGAGCGCGATGGAGACCCATCGTCGGGCTGGTGCTCACCCTGCTCGGCTCGGTCGGGAGCCTGCTCTTCTACTTCTTCCCCCGATCCTAGTCAGCCTCGCCCTCACGCCCTCCCGGCGCGGACATCGCCGATGCCCGACAGCTGCACCTTGCGCGGCCCGCCCGGAGATTCCGTCATGATTTCCAGCTCGAGGAAGAGGTAGCCGTCGCGGGTCCGCAAGGTCCCATAGGCCTTGGGCGACTCGCTGGTGAGGACGCCCTCGAAGCCCACCTTGAGGACCAGCTCCTCTGGCTCGCCGGGCAGGACCACCCACAGCTTGCCCTGGTAGCAGCGCACGGTCCCGATCATCTCCACTTCGCCGCGAATGACGAGGCCGTACTCGCCATCGAGCAGCTCGCCCAGCTCCTGGGGCACTGCGGAGGGGCTCTGCAGCAGCTTGGACAGCTCGCGTTGGTAGGCCGCCTGCCCCGAAGGAGTGAGCCGATCCTTGAGGCTCTCGAAGGTTCGAAGGAGCCGAGCCAGCCCTCCCTGCTCGTTGCGAAGCGCCCAGAAGAGCGCCTTGACCTCGTTCGCGTCGAGGGCTGTCACGCCGTCGAACTTGCCGGTTTGATTGCTGTTTTCCATCCCACCCTCGTTCCTCAGACCTGGCATGCAGCCACGATCCCCCCTTATATCGGCCCAATCACGTGTGAAGCTTCAAGAAATCGTCCGACTGCGGGCCCCGAGAGTCCGGGCAGGGAGCTGGCCCCGCTCTCGGAGCGATCTTTCGCTGTGATAGATTCCCCGGCCCGTGAGCGAGCGCAACCTGAAAGACATGCTCCTGAGCGAGCGCAGCCGCCGCGTCGAAGAGGTGGTGGTCCAGCGCACGCGCAGCATCGCGGTGGTGCTCGAAGACCTCGAGGATCCGCACAACATCGCGGCGGTGCTGCGCTCGTGCGAGGCCTTCGGGATCCAGGAAGTCCATGCGATTACGAGGCGTTTCACCTTTCACCCCAATCCCAAGATCACCCAGGGCGCCGAAAAATGGCTCGACCTGTCGCTCTACCGGGAGGCGGGTTCGTGCCTGAGGCTGCTCAAGCAGCGCGGATACCTGCTCGCGGCGACCGACCTCTCCGAGAGCTCCACTTCGCTGTTCGAGCTGCCGATTGATCGTCCGCTGGCCATCGTCTTCGGGACCGAGAAGGTCGGGGTCACGCGCGAGGTTCTCGACCAGTGTGACGTGCGTTTCAAGATACCCATGCTGGGCTTCTCGCAGAGCTTCAACATCTCGGTGGCCGCGGCCGTGTGCCTGTCGCACCTGGTGTTCAAGCGCCTGGAGAAGCATGGCCGATCGGGCGACCTGCCCGAGGCCGAGCAGGCGGCCATGCGCGAGCGCTTCTTCAGCCTGGCGATCAAGCAGCGGCACCGGATGTTCAAGGAGAATCCCGCGCGCCACGGGCCGTCCAAGGCTTTGCCGACCGCCCTCAAGGACCCGAAATGACTCCGCTCTCTCTCGTCTGCCTCGTTGGCCTCCTCGCCGCGCCCCTTCAGGGCTCTCCTGCCGGGAACGCCCCCGCGGCAGAGCCCAAGGCCAAAACGGAGGCCACCCAAGCCGAGCCCGTCGTCGTGCCGGAGAAGGCGCCGATGGCCCCGGAGGTGAAGAAGGCCGTGGACTCGATGCAGAGGTTCTACGAGGACACCAAGGACTTCCAGGCCGACTTCAAGCAGACCTACAAATACAAGACCTTCGCGCGCACCACGCAGGCGACGGGCAAGATGCGCTTCAAGAAGGAAGGCCCGTCGATGCGATGGGACTACGCGACCCCGGACGAGAAGGTCTTCGTGATCGCGGTGGAGAAGGTCTTTGCCTACGACAAGGCGGCCAAGACGCTGACCGTCTCGCGGCTGTCAGCGGACAGGCTCTCGGCGTCGATCACGTTCCTGTGGGGCCAGGGCAAGCTCGACCGCGAATTCCGCATCCAGAAGGCAGACCGCAAGGACCTCAAGGACGGCATCGCGCTGGAGCTCACACCCAAGATCACCGATCCCCGGTTCCAGAAGATCTTCTTCCTGCTCGACACCAAGACCTTCTCCGTCAAGGAGACCGTCGTCGTCGACCCCGACGGCAGCGAGAACCGGATGACCTTCACCAACGTGAAGACCAACTCCGGCCTCTCCAACGACATCTTCAAGATCGAGCCGCCCGAGGGCACGCAGATCATGCGCCTCGATGGGCCCTGAGGCTCGCAGCCCTGCGGTCCTAGCGGAAGCCGGGCTAGAACGTCATCCGGAGTCGGCCCTCGAAGCTCGAGGCAAAGCCTGAGTAGTCGGCGAAGGGGCCGGAGAGCTGATAGCGGTAGCCCGCGGTCCCCCCGAGCTCGCCGCCGATGGAGAAGCGCAGGTTCACGAAGAAGCTCACGCCCGCCGACGCCCGACCGCCCCCCAGCGCGTACTGGTAGGAGCGGTCGCCTTCGAACTCGTGCTCGAAAGAGCTGAAGGCCCCGAGGAACACGATCGGCTTGACCCTCGCCGACCCGAACATCCCGCGCCAGCCCAGCGACACGCCGGTCATGGCGACCCCATTCCGGTCGCTGTTGTAGCCTCCTCCGCCTTCGAGGATGAGGCCGAAATACTGTCCGCGGCCGCCAAAATCGAGCTCCAGATCAAGGGTCGGCCCGCGGTACTCGCCGACCGTGCCCCCCAGCGAGAGCGCCGCCAGAAACGGCGGCGGGGTATGCGCGCGAACGCCGGGCGCCTGCAGGAGCGCGACGAGGAAGACGCCTGCGGCGAGGGTTGGGGGGCGGCGTGCCATGGGTTCGTACCTCCTGGACGAGTCCTAGCCCAACCGACCGACCAGCACGAGACTCGGCCTTTCGGGCGGCTGGTCGGCCGTCTAGCGTGAACCGGCCCCATCGGCTCGCGATCGCGGGTACCTATGCGTCTCGTGCTCCCGTCCCTTCCCGTCCTTCAATCCCGTCCATTCGTCCTGTCCGTCCCATTCGTCCCAACCCGTGCTTCTCTCAATGACCTACCGTCACACGGTGCCACCGCCCGTCGCCGGGGCTGAAGCCCCGAGCAAGGTGCGTGAAGGCGGCTGAAGCCGGCTGGGCCCCCAGGCTTCTGGGCGAAGCCCCCACCTGGCCAGCGTCCATGCGGCCCCCGCGTCGACAGCTCACGATTGATCTCGTCCCTGATCGGTCTCATCCTCCCCGGCCAGCTCCCCTCTGGAAGGTGACTCGTGCAGCCCCGCCCCTTGCTCGTCCTCCTCGCGCTCCTCGTCACATCCACGGCCTGCACCACCGGCGTCCCGGGGATGACCTGCACCCACAACTCCGACTGCGGGCTCGAGGAGACCTGCCAGGCCGGGCTGTGCGTCATCGTGCGCCGCTGCGACACCGACCTCGACTGCCCGGTGGGCGCTTCCTGCTCGGGCGCCACCGGCACCTGTGTCGCCTGCCCCGCCTGCGAGCCGGGCGAGGTGTGCCTGAGCGGCGCGTGCCTTCCCACCTCCTGCGCCGACCGCCGTTGCCCGACGGGCCAGGTCTGCTCCGACGGCGCGTGCCGCACCCCCGACTGCCTCGGCGTGATCTGCGCGGGCGAGCAGACCTGCGCGCGAGGGACGTGCCTGCCCACAGGCTGCTCCCCCAGCCAGCCCTGCCACGCCGGCGAGGTGTGCTCCGAGGGGCGCTGTCTCGATCCCGCCTGCGTGGGCGTCACCTGCGCAGAGGGCGAGGGCTGCGCCGGCGGACGCTGCTCGCCCCGGGAATGCGCGGACCGCTCCTGCGCCGATGGGGCCCTGTGCGAGAGCGGCCGCTGCCGCTCGGCGCGCTGCCTGGGGGTGGAATGCCTGGGCGGTGCGCTCTGCGGCGACGGCCAATGCCTGCCCATCGCCTGCGCTGAGGGAGCGCAGATCGTCTCCTGTGCCCCCGGCCGCGCTTGCCTGGAGGGGCGTTGTGGCGATCCGGATTGCGCTGGAGCCTCGTGCCCCGAAGCATCGCTCTGCGTCGCGGGGAGCTGCCTGCCGGTCGCCTGTCCCAGCCAGCCATGCGGCGCCGGCTCGGTCTGCGCTGAAGGGTCGTGCCGGCCTGCTTCCTGTGTCGGGGTCACCTGCCCCGCGGAGACGGCGTGCGCGTCCGGGCAGTGCGTTCCCACCGCCTGCGGCGGGGTGCAGTGCCCTTTGGGCCGGGCCTGCATCAACGACGTCTGCGTAGAGCTCGCCTGCGCAGGAGTCCAGTGCGCCGACCCGCTCGTCTGCCGCCACGGCCTCTGCCTCAGGCCCGAGGAGCTGCCCACGGGCGAGTGCGTCTCGCAGGACGGCTCCTTCGCGAGCGGCGAAGGCGGTTGCAAGGACCTCGTCTCCGGGCTGGTGTGGAGCTCGGTCTCGCAGACCACCATGGCTTGGGGCGCGGCGATGTGGGACGCGCACACGCCAGGAAGCCCCCCGCGCGATCCGGGAGATATGGGGCGAACCAACGACTACCCGGAGGACGATGCCACCCTGGCTGCCCTGACGACGACCTTCTGGAGGGACGACCATCCCGACGCCTACTGCCATGTGCTCGTCGAGGGCCAGCGCAGCGACTGGCGCGTACCCAGCCTGACGGAGCTCCAGAGTCTACGCGAGCACCTCGCCGGCAAGGATGCCGCAGCGTATCTGAAGGGCGTGGCCAGCGGCGGCGCGGTGTGGTCGAGCGCGCTGAAGTCGATCTACAACGCCTGGTTGCTGCGCCTCGACACGCTGGAGGTGACCGACGACATCCGACAAGCCAATCAGGGCCGGGTACACCAGGCGATCTGCGTCCGCGGCGGCCGCAAGCCGTCCGATCACCTCGCCATCGTCTCCGCGCCCACCACGGCGGGTGTCGACACTCTGCGAACCCGGCCCATCGTGCTTCAGGTGGCCGATCCCGACGGACGGCCGGTCTACGCCGGCGGGCTCACCCTCACCTTCACCACCGACGACGGCGCGACGCTCGCCCCGTCCACGGCGACGACGGACACGTTCGGCCAAGCAGCCCTCGCCGACTGGTCCATCGTGGCAGCGCCGGGCCCGTCGACGATCAAGGTGAGCGCGCCCGACCTGCAGCCCGCAGAGCTCTCCCTGCGCGTCGGGGAATTCCCTCACACCTGCGCCGAGGAGGACGAGCACTTCGCGACCACCGCAGGCGGGTGCAAGGACCTGGCTTCGGGTCTGGTGTGGAGCGCGCCCTCGCACTCCAAGCTCACCTGGCACGAGGCCATCTGGGACTCGGTCACGCCGGAGGGCAACA
>JACRCT010000300.1 GCA_016218885.1 Deltaproteobacteria bacterium
CAGCGCGGCCATGGCGTCGACCCGGGCGCCGATCTCGGAGTCGGTGAAGCGGGTCTGCAGCAGAGCGTCGAGCTCGGCTGAGAATCGCGAGCGCAGCCGCTCGTCATCGGCGATCCGCGTATTGAGGACGCTGAAGTGAGGAACGCGCGGGTCGTAGGCGGAGTAGTTGAACAGCGGCCGCCCCACGGGCGGCGTCCGGTCGAGGGGCAACGTGCGCGAGTAGAGCGAGAGCGCGTTGTTGAGGTCCCACGGCACGTAGGTCCAGCGCCGCGTCGCTCTGTCGAGGACGAGATAGCTTCGCGAGTCCTCGACGCCGGCGTTGCTGATGGCCGCGTCAACCGCCAGCCAGCGCAGATAGGCGTCGAGCTCGAAGTCGGCCTCGATGACCGAGACCACCTCGTGCTGAGGAGTGCGGTTGAGCCTCGCCAGCATCTTCCACAGCTCGTCCCACGGCTCGGCCTCGTTGGTCTTCTTCTCCCAGGGCAGCTGGTCCGGGTCGGGCGGCATGTCGCGCAGCTCGCAGTCGTTCTGGCCGCAACGGTAGAGATCGCTCTCGGGAGCGAAGCCGTGGCCCGCGAGGAAGGACCTGTTGACCGCCTCGATCTCCACCATCACGCCGTAGCGGCTGCCGTTGAGGCTGAGGTTGACGTAGCGGGTCCACGGCGCTCGCACTCCGCGCGCCAGGGCGAGGTCGTTCCAGAGCTTGGTGGTGAGGCAGCCCCCGTCCCTCCACTCCGCGAGGAGGATGACCTTCTTGCGCCCCTCGAAGCGCGGGCCGGTGTCGCCGAACTCGACCTCCCAGGACTTCTTGGGAAAGTTCATGCTCGATTGGCCGCGATACCCGGCCGCTACGGAGTAGACGCTCCCCGCCGCCACGAAGCTCGCCGGAACCCGTAGCGCGCGGTCGAGTTGCTGATTCAGCAGGTCGAGATCGGCCTGGGCGACGGTCAGCTCGTATTCGGGCAGGCCCGTCTGGAGCACCGGCCAGCTGGCATCGGAGTCCATGGGCTGGCCTGCGTCCGGCTGCGCAGGCACCGGAAGGGCATCCGGTCGCCCCCCATCGAAGCCGGGGAGCAAGCTGGCCGCATCGGGCCCCGGGCCCGCAGCGGCATCTCGAACGATCTCCGCGGAGGCATCGTGGTCCTCATCGAGGGGGGCTCCCGTGGTGCGCCCCCCGCTGCCGCAGCCCCAGGCAGCCATCGCCGCTGCCATCAGCCACACGCTTGCTCGCATGGCGGGCGAAGATGCACGCCCTACGCCGCTTCTGCGCCATCGGTGCGCCGCCCGGCAGTGAGAAGCGGGTTTCCCCACCAGCGCAATCCGCGCCTCTCGATGCCTCGTTCATAGGCTCGGCCGTTGTGCGTCCACCGGGCATCCCGAGCGTAGGCCGAGCTTGTGAACGAAGCCTCTCGATGGCCGACGGGGTTGGGAGCGCAGGAGAGCCCTCTGTCTGTGGCTAGTCGATGGTCGCGGGGGGCTTGGCGGCTGGCCGGGAGAGGATGAGGAATTCGACTCGCCGGTTGACCGCGCGCCCGGCCTCGGTGGCATTGGACCTCACCGGCATGGTCCGGCCGTAGCCTCGGGCTACGAGCCTGGTCGCCTCGACGCCGCGGGACTCCAGGTACTCGACCACCCGCGCCGCTCGGCGTTCGGAGAGCAGCTGGTTGAACGCGGCGGAGCCTATCTCGTCGGTGTGGCCGGCCACCTTGATCTGCTCGATCTCCGCGTGGATGAGCAGGATGCTCGCGACCTCGTCCAGCAGGAGCTTGGCGTCAGGCTCGAGGACGTCGGTGTTGAAGGCGAAGTTGACGCGTTGGCTCAAGGAGATGCGCTCGCGGTCGAGGCGTGCCGAATCCACTCCGGGGCGACGGCGCAGGGCGGCGTCGAAGACGACTCGCGCGCCTGGCTCGACCTTCAGCGTCCTGCCGAGGCTGAGGTACCTCTCTGCCTTGAGGGTGACGTGGATCTCCCCGGGCTCCAGCTCCATCTCGTAGCGCCCCTGGTGTGCGCGCTCCTGCTGGGTGAGGCGCGCCGCGGGCCAGCGCACCTCGACGTCCACGACCTCGATGGGCTTTCCCTCGGTGTCGGTGACGGCGCCGGTGAGGCTCGCCTTCTCCACCTTCGGCTCGAGGGCGATCTCGAGCTTCTCCCCTCCGGGCACCCCCTCGCCCTCCGCGGGCTCGAAGCCGCGCATCGACACCTTCACCGGGCACGGCGCGGTCTGGTCGAAGGGGCCCAGCCGGAACCCGCCGCCCTCGCCGGTCGCCGCCAGCGGCACGTCCTCGCAGCCGGCGCTCACCACTGCGCCAGATACCGGCCTTCCGTCGGACCTCCTGACCACGTTCCCGACGATCATCGGCCCCTCGTGCTCCACCACCACCGTCTGCTTCACCGTCAGGAACCGGGTGGGCCAGAGGTTGTAGGAGAGCAGCAGCGTGGTCAGGAACGGCGCGGGTACCGGCACTCCGCTCCCGCCGCCGAACGCGCCCGACACCTGCGCGTCGAGCATCAGGCCCTCGAAGAGGCCGATGCGCACCCCCACGGTGCCGCGCTTGTGCCCGGCGCCAGCAGGAGCTCCGTGGACGGGCACCTCGGCCTGGAGGGTGAGATAGGGCTGCACGCGCTTGCTCGGCTGGTAGTCGATTCCCGCCGCGAGAAGGGTCAGCGCGTCGGCCTGGGAGACCTCGGCGGAGTAGCGATAGGCGTCGCTCAGCGGCCCGTCCACGAGGTGGCTGGTCCGATCCAGAGAGACGCCCAGGTTTCCGCGCAGCCACAAGCCTTCGGCCAGGCGCACGTCTCCCAGCAGGCGACCTCCGTAGACGCTGGCCGCCGGCTGGGGCCCCGCCTCGTTGATGCCCGCGCGAATCCGACCGAGCAGCGCCAACCCGAGGGCTCCTTGAGACGAGCCCCAGGAGAGCCGAACCGACGGGAAGGCATCGAAGCCGGTATCGACCCGACGGGGCTCCTGTGCGGAGTTGGCGGTCAGCGCGTACAGAAAGCCCAACCCGACGTCGAGGAACTCGAGAGGCGCGACACGCAGACCGAACGTGCCCCGATACATCCAGCCGGATCCGCCTGCGGCCGATCCGCCGAAGAATGAGTTACCCAGCGAAGCGCTGGCCACCGGTGAGCCGTTGGGGGCGGCCCAGACGACGTCGCCCATGCCCGCCACATGGAACGGACCCGGCGGAACGAGCGCTTCCTCGCTGGAGTCGGCGGCCAGCGCGACGACCGGCGCCAACCACAGCAGCGCGATCAGAGCCGGCCTGAAGGCAGTGTTCGACATCTTGGCTCCAGCGGCCTCGTGCGACGGGAGCTTCCCCGATTTGCAGAGAGGATCGAGGGAAGCGCTTGCACGGGGCCCCGTTCGAAAACTCGATTTCCCCTCGGAGCTCGAAGCTATACCGCACTTCGAAGCACCTCCCGAATCAGGGATTGACCGCGGGAAGTCAACCGGGGCTCGGCTTGGCCCGAGAATGCAGTGCCACTATCATGCGCTTCACAACCCTGCTCGAGCCTGCGTGAGGAGTCCATGAACGCTCAGCCGCTCTTCTCGATGGCTGCGACATGCTGCTTGGCTCTGGCATTGGTCGTCGCTGCCGGTTGCCACACCACTGCACCCTCCACCATCGCGTGCCGCCAGGACTCCGATTGCGCGGAAGCGACGCCGTCCTGTCGCGAGGGCCGCTGCCAGGTCGTCCCGTGCGAGACCTCCGCGGATTGCGAAGCGGATGAAGCCTGCGCCGACCGGCAGTGCCACTCCACCTCTTGCCCCAGCGGGCCCTGCGCCAGCGGCCAGGTGTGCATCGCACGAACCTGCGTCGAGATCGCCTGTGTCGGCGTCGCCTGCGCCGACGACGAGATCTGCCTCAGAGGCACCTGCTACCTCGAGGATTGCCCCTCCCTGACCTGTGGCCCCGACAAGGTGTGCATCGACGACGCCTGCGAGGAGAAGACCTGCCTCGACGCTGCCTGCACGGCCGACGAAGCGTGCCTGCATGGCACCTGCTACCCCAAGGACTGCTCTGCCACGCCCTGCGAGGCCGACCAGGTCTGCGTCGGCGAAACCTGCATCCAGAAGACGTGCGTGGGGGTGGGCTGCTCCGAAACCGAGTTCTGCCTGGACGGAACGTGCGTCGAGATGAGCTGCACCGACGGGATGATGAACGGGGACGAGAGCGACCAGGACTGCGGAGGCTCGTGTCCTGGATGCCTTCAGGAGCAGGGGTGCTTTGGGACCTCGGATTGCGCCGACGGCTTGGAGTGCCTCGGCGGCTTCTGCCAGGCTGACTGCGACACGCAAAGAGATCCCAGGAACTGCGGCAGGTGCGGCAAGGTATGCCCCACTCCGCTGCACGCCGCCGCCATCTGCTCCCGGGGCGTCTGCGGTCGCGGCCCCTGCGAGACCGGATGGTTCGACTTCGACGCAACCGTGACCTTGGGCTGCGAGACCAGATGCGTGAACCGCGTGTGCACCCGCCCCGACGGCACCACCATCACCCTCACCAACGATCCCCTACCGGAGACGGGTCTGGTCTTCCAGTCGCCGGCCAGCGGGAGCTCCCTGGGCGACGAGCTGCAGACCTCCACCTCGGTCTCCAACGTCGGAGTCCTCGGCGAACCCACTCCCGGCGGCACGGTGCAACAGACCAGCACGGCCCTCAAGAATCGCGTCGGCCTGATGGCGAGCGATCCCCCCTAGTCGTCGCTCTTCCCATGTTCGCAATCCCACCTGGCTACCTGGTTTCGGCGGACAGAATTTCCGGGATCTCACGCAACCTTTTCCGTGCGCCCACGACAACTCTGATGGACACTAGAGAAGGCGCGTTGAGCCCTCAATCCAGGAGACGGACATGAAGATCGGCGGCTTCGGAAGCATCCCTCGCAACCTCGGAATCTCCGACAACGCGTCTCCGGCGAGCCCCTCGATCAAATCCCAGGCTGCAAAGGTCCCGTCCTACTTCCTCGACGCTTTCGAGTCGGGTGGGGCCGGCCATGCCATGGGTGGTCTCACCGGCGGCGCCGGCGCTTTCGGTGGCCTTGGTTCGATCGGTGGCGCGCTCGGTGGCATGTTCGGCGGCCTGGGCTCGATCGGAAACGCCATCGGCGGCGGGCTGATGGGATCCGGGCTAGGGGGGCTTGTCGGCGGGAATTTCAGCGGCGCACTCGGCAGCGCTCTCGGCGGCATGCTGGGCAGCAGCAGCCTCGGAAGCTCCCTGGGCAGCGCGCTCGGCGGCATGTTCGGCGGGCTCTCCAGCTTCGGCATCGGGGA
>JACRCT010000301.1 GCA_016218885.1 Deltaproteobacteria bacterium
CAGCCACTCCGGGTTACCCGACGCTGGCCGGGGCGCACGCGGCGTTGACCGCGCTCGGCGACGAGCTCGTCGCCGAGCGCATTCCCGACCTGGCCGCCGTCCGCGCCGTCAACGAGAGGAACAACCGCCTGCTCGCCACCCGGGCCAGTGAGCTTGCACGCCGCGTCCCCGAGATCGCCGCAGCCCTCTCCGGCTTCCTCGCTCGCCAGCGAAGGGAGAGCCTGAGGCTCGAGACCCGGCTCTTTCCGGCGCTCTGGCTCCTGCAACGCGGTGCGGGCTCGGGCCTCGCACGGAGATAGCTGCTCCATCTCGGCGCCGATCCATCCCGCCTGGCTTGGTTGCATCGTCGGTTGCAGACACTCTGGTATGCGCCCTCCTCGCGCCTCGCCATGCGGGCGCCTCGTCTCCGAGATTTGGCGCATCTATTTCCGCGCGAGGCCTTAGCCGAGCCCCCAGCCGCGGACACGCCCTTATCAAGAGGCCGGGGCGAGTCGATCGCGGAGCATGCGCCCCCCGTCCCCGCCCCCCTCCTCCTCGTCCAGGGACGCGCTGCTGATTCTCGCCCAATCCCCAGAGGAGCAAGAGCGGGAGCGCCAGGAACGGCTCACCGCTGCCGCCATGGCGGCCAAGCGGACCATCGAGTCCGCTGACTACCGGCCGCCGATGCTCCCCGAGGTGGCGGTCCGCCTCACCCAGCTGGCGGCCCGCGCCGACGCCGACGTCGCCACCATCGAGAAGACCGTCGCCACCGACCCTGCCGTGGCCGCGCAAGTGCTGTCTCGCGCCAACTCGGCGGCCATGAGCCGGGGGATCGCCGTCACGTCCTTGAGGATCGCCATCACCAGGCTCGGGCTGGCCGACGTGCGCGACATCGCCTTCGACATGGTGGCCCGAACCCGGCTCTTCAAGGTCGCCGAGTATTCGGCTCGCATGCACGAGCTGCTCGAAGCCGCGCAGCTCGCCGGGCAGCTGTCCCGCGAGGTCTGCCGCCTCCTGCGCCTCGAGCCGGACCTGGCCTACCTCTGCGGGCTGCTCCACGATCTGGGAGAGGCCATCATCCTCTCCGTGCTCGCCGACAGCGCCCGCGCGAGCCGGAGCGAGCTGCCGCCGGCGGAGCTGCGCGACGAGCTGGTCGAGACCTACCACGCGCAGATAGGGGCGAAGGTCTGCGAGCGCTGGAAGCTGGCTCCTGCCCTGGTCGATGCCGTCGCCTTCCACCATCGGCCCGAGCGCTCCACCCACCCCTCACAGATGGCCCGGGTGGTGGCCGTGGCCGACCGCCTGCTCGAGCACGTCGGGTTGGGCGTGCCCCAGCGGCCCGCGACCCCCATGAGCGAGCCGCTCTTCTACTCGTTGAACCTGCGCCAGGAGGACGTGGCGCACCTGCTCGCCATGGCGGAGCGGCTCCATGCCGAGCGGCAGGGCCAGCGCAAGCCAGAGTAGCGGAGGAGTCCCGGCGACTGGTCCGCCCGGGCGGACTGGCATCGTGGAAGGCCGGCGTTCCCGTGGCCGAGCGGCGACCGTCTACCAGCCGACCTTGAAGAGCCCGGTGATGGAATCCATGGTGTTCGCGTCGACCTGGAGCGCTTGGAGGAACGAGCGCTTGGCGCCCTCGGGGTCATCGTCGGCGGAGAGCACGCCCATGCGCGCGTTGGCCGGAGCCAAGCCAGGATCGCGCTCCAGGGCTGCGAGATAGCTGATGCGCGCCTGATCGAGCTTCTTGAGACCTTCCTCGGCTCGACCCTTGAGGTAGTAGGCGACCGCGTTCTGGCGTTCGGCCTTGATCGCCTTCAGCGCGAAGCCCATGGCCGCGTCGAAGCGTTTGCGCTCGAGCTCGATCTGCGCCCGATAGAGCAGCGGGGCCAGGGCGTTGGGATCGGCCACGAGCGCCCGATCGAGTGCAGCCTGAGGCCGGTCGAGCTCGCCCAAGTGGTACTGCGCAACTGCCGAGTAGATCTGCGGGAGGGTGTTGTACTCCTCGTGGATCGCTTCGAAGACCTTGGCGGTGTGGCGCACGCTCTCGGTGGGCGGCTCGAAGAAGTCGCCGACCTGCCGCCGCTCGCGAGCCACCGCGCCCGGGTCTGCGTCCAATGCTTTGCGCATCACCGACCAGGCCTGGTCGAGGTCACCCTTGCGAGCCAGAACAGCGGCGAGAGCCAGGCGCGGGCCGACTCGGCCCGGAGAGCGCTCGGCGGCCTCGCGGTAGGCGAGAACGGCGCCCTCGAGATTGCCAGCGGCGGCCTCGATTCGCCCCTGGACGTCCTTGACGCGGACCAGGTCGTCGAAGCGGGCTTCGCACTCCTTCAGCTCGGCACGGGCCTTGTCGTGCTCCCCGGCCGCGAGGTGAGCGAGCATCTTCTGGAAGTGCGCTGGCGCCCACTTCTTGTTGATGGCCAGCGCCTCGTCGGCCTGGGCCACCGCTGCCTTGAGGTCGCCGCGCTCGCGGCTCACCGCCGCCCAGAGGGTGTGGAGCTCCAGGCGGTCCTGGTCGTCGAAACGAGGCTCGTCCTGCTTGAGCTCCCGCAGCGCCTTCTCCGCCTCGCGCACATCTCGGTCCACCTGATAGGCGAGCTGCACCAACATCACGCGAGGCTGGCCGACGGTCGGATGCTTGGAGGCGAAGGTCGCCAGCGTCTTGCGCGCCGACGGGAAGTCGCCGAGCTTGGCGAAGACGCGCGCCTGGGCCGCGAGGGCCTCTCGCTGATCGGGATCGAGCGTGAGCCGCTCGCCCAGGTCGGCCAGAGCAGCCGCGAACCGGCCCGCATTCTCGTTGGCCAGGCCGCGGTAGTACCAGGCTCGCTTGATCGCCTTGTCTCGCTTGAGCGCCGCGTCGATCTTCTCCAGGGCGATGGGGGCGCTCTTCTTGAGATAGGTGCAACCCAGGGTCAGCAGCGCCTCGGCCTGCTCCTCGGGAGTGGCGAGCTCGATGGCCTTCTCGGCTTCGCGGCGTGCGTTCTCGGTCTCGTCGGTCGCCAGGTAGAGCGCCGCACGGGCCCGATGCGCCAGCCCCATGGCCGGCTGCGCCCCCAAGACCGCCCCCAGAAGCTCGCGCGCTTCGGCGAGGCCCGTCTCCGGCGCCCTCTCGCCCCGACCGACCGCGAAGGCCTCGACATAGGCGGCCACGGAGCGCAGGTCATGGGGGTCGAGGATGACGGCGGCCTTGAACTCCTCCTCGGCCTCCAGGTACGAGGTGGGCTTGTCGACCAGGAAGGCCTTGCGGCCGCGAGCGAAGTGCTCCGAGGCATTCCCCGTGAGCCCGACCGCGCCCATCTTCCAGTCCATCAGGCGCGCCTCGATTGCGGGGTGCACCTTCTTGACCGGCTTCTTGAAGAGCCAGGTGGGCTTGGCATGCCAGAGGTAGCCCCCGCCCCCGGCGAGAGCCAGCAAGGCGAGCACGGCCAGCCACTTGCCGATTCCGCCTTCGCCGCGACGATAGCGCAGGGGCTGCGCCCGCTCCGCCGATCCGCTGCGCTGGACCCGCGCCGCAGCGACCGATGTGGCCACCGTCGAGGCGCTCGGCGAGTGAGCAGAGCCCTGGGATCGGTCGGAGCGATCGAGCTCGAGCTCGCCGCCATCGGGCCTTGGCAGGGAAGAGGCGGCCTCGTTGAAAGGATCGGCAGAGACGGGCCTGGCCGCAGCCCCTCCCACGACGATCTGCTGCTTGGCCGGACCGGTCGGGGACTGCGGCAACAGGCTCTGCTCTTGGGAGCGGCAGCTCTCACAGACACCCAGCGCCGCATCGAAAGGATCGGGCAACGGCTTCTTGCAGGCCCGGCAGCTCACCACGGGCCCTGCGCTGGGACCAGGGGTGGAAGGCGTCGAGCCGAAGAGGTCTTCAAAGCCCAACCCGGACGCGGAGGCTGCGGCGGGCTGTTGGGGAGCCTGCTGGGGCGCAGCCGCAGCGAAGGGATCGAACGAAGCCGGAGCGCGCTGCGGAGCCGGCGCCGACGCGGGGCCAGGTAGCGCCATCTCGTCAAACAGCGCCGCGCCAGCTCCCCTTGCCCCCGAGCCCACGAACGGGCCGGCGGCGGATGCAGGGGGCTCAGGAGCCGGGGGGAAGGACCTGACCTGGGCCGTCCTGCCAGGCGCCGCGGGAGGAGGAGCGAAAACAGCCAGCGGATCATCGGCGGAGCTGCCCAGCCCGAGGCTGGCGAAGGGATCTCCCGCTGCCGAGGCAGGCGAAGGGCTCGCCACGGGCTGGAAGGGATCGAAGGGTGCCGGCTTGCTTGCCGCGACGGGAGGAGCGGCCCTGGGTGAAGCGGCAGGGGTGGGCGCCGAAACGAGCCCGAGGAGATCGTCAAAGGCGGTGGCAGACGCTGCCGAAGGCTTGGGCGGCGCGGGAGAGAGCTGTGCGGCGGCCTGCGAGAGCGCAGCAGGCATCGCGGGCTGGAGCGACGCGGGAGGTGAGAAAGGTGACGGGGCGGCGGCAGGCGTGGCTGCCGGCGCGGGTTTGGGCCCAGTGGTCGGAGCGGGCCCGCTCGCCGCGACCGAACCGTCTCGACGGACCACCTGCAGCGTCTTGCACTTGGGGCACTGCGCGCGCGCCCTTGGCGGGGATGAGCTTGTCGTCCACCGCGTAGACGGCCTTGCACTTGTCGCACGTCACGCGCATTGCGGCACCTCGGGATCACCGGCCGACCGCCTTCTCGGCGACCGGCTCCAGGCTGAAGCAGGGGAGTTTCCCACACCTGCGGCCCGCGTCGAAGCTTTGTGCTCCAAGCCTAGAGACGCGCGAAACCAGGGCTAGCGGTGGAAGGCGACGTTGAGGAACGTCGTGCGCTGCCGCAGCAGGACGGCCTTGATGCATCGCAGGAAGCACAGCGTGCCGAACTCCCGCACGATGACGACCGAGTGGCGGAGGACGTGGCGGCCTGTGATTCTTCCGTGCATCGTCGGCTCCTCGACAGAGCCCCCCGAAGGCCGCGGCGTTGTAGCCGCCGGCCTCCGCAGTGTCAAGCGGCCTTCTCAACGGATGCCTGTGGGAGCGTGACCTCGATCGCGGCCAGGACGACGCGCCTGCCCCATTCGCAACCGCCTGATCTTCCTTGCTACAGGGCGTGGCACTTGCCGTGCAGCCTTCGGGGACCCGAGTCCTGACCCCCGGCCTCATTCCTCGACTGGAGGACCACACCATGCACCGCTGGCTGTTGAGCGCCCTGGTGGGCGCTACGCTGCTCCCCTGCCCTGCGCTGGCGGGAATCCTGATGCCGCGCTCGGGAGAGCCGCTTCAGATCCGCAAGCAGGCCCTCACCATCCAAGTCCGCGACCAGGTGGCGCGGGCGACGGTGGACGAGGTCTTCGAGAACTCCACCGACCAGGCTCTGGAGGGCACCTATCGTCTTCCCCTGCCCGACGGCGCCGCCATCTCCGGCTTCGCGACCTGGGTCGACGGGCAGCGCATCGAGTCCCGGGTCGAGGAGAAGGCCGAGGCCCAGAAGAGCTACGACGACGCCAAGTCCCGCCACGCCGAGCCGGCGCTTCTCGAGCAGGAGGAGCCAGGGACCTTCAAGACGCGGGTGGACGGCATCCCGCCCCACGGGACCAAGCGCGTCGAGGCCGCCTTCGCCCAGATCCTGCCCTACGACTCGGGGGTAGTGACGCTGCGCGTCCCGCTCGCGCCCAGAAGCCAGGGCGGCCGCGCGGAGACGGTGGGCACCTTCCAGCTCGACCTCGAGGTCTCAGACCAGAAGCGAATCGTCGAGCTCGCGGTCCTCTCGCACCCCGCCGCAGGCGTGTCGCGCGCAGGCCCCTCGCTGTTCAAGGTCACCCTCGCCTCCAAGGGAGAGAGGCTCGACAAGGACCTGGTGGTCACCTACCGCACCGAGAGCTCGCGGCTGGGGCTCTCCTTCGTGCCCTTCAAGCCCAACGGGGAGGAGGAGGGCTACTTCCTGCTGCTCGCCTCCCCACAGGAGCTGACCTCCGCCGCCGACATCGTGCTCAAGGACGTGGTCTTCGTCTTCGACACCTCCGGCTCGATGCAGGAGGAGGGCAAGATCCAACAGGCGCGCGAGGCCCTCAAGCGCTGCCTGGCCAACCTCAACGACGAGGACCGCTTCGGCGTCATCGCCTTCAACGACTCGACCAGCCCCTTCCAGTCCAAGCTGGTCCCAGCGACCGCGACCCATCGCGAGCAGGCGATGGCCTTCGCCGACTCGCTGTCGGCGGGGGGCTCGACCAACATCTCCGCGGCGCTCGGCAAGGGCCTGGACATGCTCGGCGACGGCGAGCGGCCCAAGGTCCTGGTGTTCATGACCGATGGCCACCCGACCGTGGGAGTGACCCACGTCGACGAGATCGCCCGCCTGGCGCGCAGCGCCAACGGGGACAAGGCGCGGATCTTCGCCTTCGGGGTGGGCAGCGACGTGCATCGCACCTTCCTCGAGCGGCTGGCGCGCGAGAACCGGGGCAGCCACGACTTCGTCGAGCGCGGGCAGAGTATCGAGACCGTGGTCGGAGGCTTCTACGCCAAGATCGCCCGCCCGGTGCTCTCCGACCTCGCCTTCGACTTCGGCGAGGTGGTCACCTCCCTGCAGTACCCGGACGTGCTGCCCGACCTCTACAAGGGCTCGCAGCTGGTGCTGGTGGGGCGCTATCGCAGCGGCGGCAAGGTGCAGGCCGCGCTGACCGGCACGCTCAACGGCAAGAAGCTCTCGCTCCCCTTCGAGGCCGAGTTCCCAGCCCAGGAGACGACCAACGGCTTCGTGGCCCGCCTCTGGGCACAGCGCCGCGTCGACTTTCTGCTCTCGCAGACGCGCCTCGACGGTGAGCGCGAGGAGATGAAGGCGGAGATAATCCTCCTCGCCAAGAAGTATGGCCTCGTCACTCCCTACACCTCGATGGTGGCGGTGCGCCGCCCGGACCAGGCCATCGCCTCGGTCTTCCCCGCGCGGGTCAAGCCCGGCGACCCGACGATCTGGGTGCGCGCGCCTCGCGATGCCCGCAGCGTCACGGCGAGCCTCTCCTTCGCCGGACGCACCGAGGTGAAGACGGCGCGCTGGGATGAGGATCACGGCCTGTGGTCGGCGCGCTTCCTCGTCCCCGCCGGCACCGCCGAGGGCACCTATCCCTTGGCGGTGCACATCGAGCACGCCGACGGGCGCAGCGAGGAGCACGCCCTGGCCGTCTCCATCGACGTCTCCGCGCCCGCCATCGCCGCCCACGCCGACGCGGTGCGCGCTGGCGAGCTTCTGCGCGTCTCGGCCACGGCGATGGTGAGCCCCGCGGATCTCGCCCGCGTGCTGGCCTCGCGCTCCGACCGCTACGAGGGCCTGAAGGCGCTCTTCGACATCCGCCGCGTGCGCGCCCGCCTGTGGGATGGCCGCGAGGTGGAGCTGGGCCTCGATCCTGACGGGCTGGGATTCGCAGGGGTGGCGGAGACAGGCTCGGATCTCGCGCCGGGCCGATACTCGGTGCTGGTCACCGCGCAGGACTACGCCGGCAACCTGTCGCAGGCCACGGCGTTGGTAGAGGTCCGCTAGCCATGCGCAGCGCCCTCCTGGCGGGCTCGGCCGCCGCCACCCTCCTCCTCGCCGCCAGCCATGTGGAAGGCGTCGCGCTCGAGACCGTCGCCCGCAGCGCACAGCGGTGGGCCGAACGCACGCACCGCATGCCCTGGGTCGTTCCCGGCGAGGTCGACCACGGCTCGCTCTCGCTGGCGGGTAGCACCGCCGTCGAGCGCCACGAGGCTCGAGCCACCACGCTGGAGACGATCCCCATCCCAGGCGGGCCGGTGGTCGCCATCGCCGAGCGCGAGGGCGAGCTCGTCCTGGGCGCGTTCGATGGTGGAGCGTGGCGCGTCGCCGCCGGGCGGCGCGAGCCGGTGTCGATGGGCATCGACGAGCGCATCAACGACCTCGCCTTCTCCGCTGATGGAACCCGGTGGGCGGCGACCGCCGGCGGCGCCTTTCGCGTGCCGCGCGCGGGAACGCCGGTCCGGCTCGCCTCCGGAGCTTTCCAGGCAGTGGCGATTTGGAAGAACACCGCGTGGTTCGCGTCTCCCCGCGGGCTCTCCAACGTCGACGGACGAGGCTTCCTCACTCGTGGTCGCGAGCAGGGCTTCGCCGCCGATAGCCCCGGAGCCCTGGCGGACTGCGGCCCCCGGCTGTGCATCGGGGCGCTCGACGGGCTGTGGCAGTGGGACGGGTCGACCGCAACACGGCTGGGTGCCGACACCGGCTCGCTTCCCTCGGACTGGGTGACAGCCATCGCCTTCGGCTCGAACACCTTGTGGGCAGGGACCTTCGACGCTGGTCTGGCACAGCTGCATCCGACCCATCGCCGCCTCGCCCTGAGCGATGGGTTGCCCGAGGCTCGGGTCCAGCCCCACGCGCTGGTCGTCGGTGCGAAGGCCACGTGGGCCGGCACTCCCCAGGGAATCCTGGAGCTGCGCGACGACTCCGCTGCGCTGGCGAGTGAGGGGCTCCCCTCCCGGGAGGTCACCGCGCTCGCCCTCGCTCACGCCGGAGGCCTGTGGATGGGCTACGCCGATGGCGCCGCACGGATACGGATCGAGGAGGTGTCGCCATGAAGCCGAGAATGGTGAGGTTGGGCCGCCGGGTGGCCGTCGAGCTCCTTCTCCTCCTTCTGACAGTCGGCGTGGCGGTGAGGCTGGGAGCCGCGGGGCATCCGGGCTGGGCACTGGCGGCGCTGGCAGCCGGAGGGCTCGCCTCGGGGCTGGGCATCGCCATCGCATGGCGGGCTGGAGAGCTCGCCATGGCCTGGCGCTGCCCGCGGCTGGACGCCCTCGCCCTGCGGGCGGGCGCGCTCGACGCGCCGTGGTCGGTGCTCGTGGCAGCCGACTCCGCTCTCGCGGCGCTTCAGGGCGCGGGAAGCTATCGAGAGTTCTTCCCCGAAGCCCGAAGGCACCTGGTCCAATCCGCCTTTCGGGCCTTGGCGGCGCACCATCTGGCAGGCCGGGCTCGCGCGGCGCTCGTCGATGCGCCCGAGGGCGAGGCCCGGGCGCGCCTCGAGGCACAGGAGGCGCTCGCTCTGCGCGAGCTCGACAACCTGACCCACGCTCTGCGCGACCTGAAGGCGCGCTTCGTCGCCGCCAGCGCCCCGCTCCCGATCGGAGAAGCGCCACCCGAGCTGCGCGAGCTGGGAGAGCAATCGCTGCTCCTCGCCCGCTCCATCGATGAATTGCACCGCGCTCCTGAGAGCGTCCCCGTTCCCGGAGGTCTGTGATGCGCCACCCTGCCCTGAGGCTGTTCCAGGCCGTGTGCGCCATCGGGCTCACTGCCGCCACCGCCCTCGCCCGCCCGGCCCCGCCGCCGTTGGACAAGCCGGTGTGGATCAGCGTGCTCGGCGAGCTCGAGCGCCCCGATGGCTCGTGGCAGGGCACCGACCTCCTCGACATTGGAGGAGAGACGCGGATCGACCGCTTCCAGGTCACCGTTCGTCCCGAGTCGCCGGTCCGCCTGCGGCTGGAGGCAGTGACCGCCGAGGGCGTCCAGGTGCTCTACCCCGCCCATTCTGGCAGCTCGCCCCTGGAGCCAGGACGGGCCTACTCGCTGCCCGGCCCTCGCGCCTTCTTCGAGCTTCGCGGTGAAGCCCAGCTCAGGGTGGTGGTCTCCCGCGCAGGTTCTGCACCGATGGCGGATGGAGAATCGGTCCTGCGTGCGACATCGGAATCCCACTCCGTCCGGTACCCGCTCAGCGACGGCGCCAGCGCACGCGTCCACGAGCGCGCCTTCCGCCCCGAGCACGGGCGCGAGGGAGTGCTGAGCCTCGCGCTTCCGGGACGCTGAGGGCGCGCGCAAGGCGGCCAGGCCACGAACTCAACCACGACTTGCGCCGGCGAACGGGAGGCGTGTAGCCTCCACGCCATCTCAAGCCTCGGCCGACCCGCCAGTCGGGGCTTCCGGGCTCGGCGATCGGCGCCGGGTGCGGAGGGAGCCGGCCGGGACCCTCGCGCAGAAGGTCGCTTCTTCTTGCTTGGCGCTGGAGGGAGCCGGCTGCTGGTCGCCGCCCTTCCCAGCTCGCGGCGACGACGTGGTCATGGCTGCGCGGCGACGTGGGCGCCTCGCCAGCAGGCCGATGGGGCGCGTCATGACGACCGAGAAGCCCGCAGGCGGACAGGTCCTTCTCTACCGGAGCGAGGACGGGCGGACGAAGCTAGACGTGCGCCTCGAGCACGAGACCGTCTGGCTCAACCAGAAGCAGCTCACCGAGCTGTTCGGCAAGGCCAAGGGGACGATCAGCGAGCACATCCAGCACATCTTCGAGGACGGCGAGCTGGACCCGGCGGCAACTGTTCGGTCATTCCGAACAGTTCAACTTGAGGGCGGTCGCGAGGTGACCCGCGATGTCGAGCACTACCCGGCGACCCTCTCTTGGATTGTTGCGCCCTTCTCCGCCCATTAGAGTCGCTTTGACTCTTAGTGAGGGGCCCAGACCCATGAGATGGCATTCCTTGCCGGCGCTTCTTCTGTCGCTACTCGCCTGTGACAGCGCCAACCGTGGCCCCGCCGCCCCCAACGCACCGGTCGGCACGACGGTGGAGCGGCTCGCTGCCGGAGATCCGGTGCTCGACCGCCGCATCCAGAGGCACTCAAGGCCCTGGACCGCAACGGCGGCGGGTGAGGTTCGGACCGCGGAGCGCTCGAGAGGCCTGGCGCAGCTCACCTCTCGCCTCGCGCAGTACGCCGACGGCCGCTGGGAGACCAGCCTTGGCGAGAGCCATCGACTGGGGCTGGTGCCGAGGGGCGCGCGGGCCGCGCGGGTGGAGGTAGAGGGAAAGCGAGCGATCTATCGCGACGCCTATCTGGCGACCGACGTGGTGATGGTGAGCGGCGTGGACTTCGTGGAGCAGCTGCTCGTCCTTCGGGGCCCCGAGGCGCCCGCGACGTTCGCTTGGGATCTGGAGATGCCGGCAGGAATCGTTTCGGCCCGCCGGGACGCGAGTGGCGGGCTGGAGTTCCTCGACGACCGGGGGCGCGAGCTGCTGCGCATGCCCAAGCCCTTCGCCGTGGATGCGCTGGGAGTCAGAAGAGACGCGGCTCTGAATTGGGATGGGAAGGCGATTGCCATCCGCCTGGACCGCCAGGGGCTGGCCTATCCGGTGCTGCTCGACCCGGTGATCGAGATCGTGACCTGGGTGCGGCTCCCCGGTACGCCCTCCTACGGCTCCATGGCCTGCCTTGATTCCAGCTGCGTCCTCTATCAATGGGAGCGCGGACGCTCGGAAACCTGGACCTTCGACGGCATCAACTGGACCCTGGAAAGCCCCACCGTCGAGCCGCCCCTCAGACGAAACCCGGCGCTGGCGCGGTATGGCGACAAGGTCGTCATGTTCGGTGGCGAGGACAGCAGCGACCGCTTGCTGGACGAGACCTGGGAATGGGATGGGGCGATCTGGCGCCAGCGATCTCCTTCGACATCACCTCCAGCATGCAGCGGCCCAGACGGGCTGGCCGGGAGGGGCGATAGGCTCGTATTCCTGGGTTGCGCCAGTGACCGTCCCGACACCTGGGAGTGGGACGGGAACAACTGGACCCGGCTCTCCCCTGCGCACGCTCCAACGACGGGTCCCCAGGCCCGATCATTCGATCTCGTGTCGTACGAGGACAAGGTCCTTCTCTTCAATGGAGAGACCTGGGAGTGGGATGGGGTCGACTGGGCCAGTCGTGTGACGCCTGCCGTTCTCGCCAATGCCCACGCATCGCTCGCCAAGTACCAGGGGAAGCTGGTGCTGTACGGGGAGGCCGTAGGCACCTGGAAATGGAACGGCTCGTCTTGGACTCGGGTCACTCCCCCCATTGCTCACCTCGACGCCTTAGGTCCCTTCGAGAGCCTCGCAGACCGACTGGTGCACCTTGCGCCGGGCTACGAAGGCAGATCGGTGACCTGGACTTGGGATGGCGCCTCGTGGACCCAGATACTCGCAAATCCTTTTTCATCCCTCGGCCGCAGCAGGACCATGGTCACGGTCGACGGGCGAGCCATTCTCTTTGAAGGAAATCCAGAGGGGGAGCCGGACGGCCTCGACGCCTTCATCTACCAATGGGTCGGAAAGGGCTGGCAGCCTCGCCGCAGCGCCGCGGTGCCCCCTCCTCGCTGGGAAGGTGCAGGCGCCGCTCAGGCGGGCAACTTCGTCCTCTTTGGTGGTGAAGACGCGGGGCATTCCTCCCTGGCCGACACCTGGGTCTGGGACGGAAGCGCCTGGACCGAGAAGCAGGTTGCTCCATGTCCAAGTGGGCGCACCGGACACTCCATGGCGGCCTATGGAGACAAGGTCCTTCTATTCGGGGGAACGAGCGGCTCGGGCGAGACCTGGCAGTGGGATGGAAGCACCTGGACCCAACTGCACCCTGCGGTCGGCCCGCCTCCGCGCTCCTATGGCGCAATGA
>JACRCT010000315.1 GCA_016218885.1 Deltaproteobacteria bacterium
ACGTCAGGGATGACGTAGTCGCGCTGCACGAAGCGGGTGATGTAGAGGTCGGGCGCCGCGGTGTTGCCCGAGGGATAGACCGCGCGCAGGAAGGCGTGGTCGGGCACGGTGAGGAAGGATCGCCGGGACGTTCCGCGTTCCCATCGTGCCGTGCCGGCCCTCGGCGCTGCGGACCACGACCTCGGCGACCAGGTTCGCCCGTCGCAGGACGCCGGGCAGGTCACGGTCGCGAGCCGAACTGTCGGAGAGAGGCTGCGATGAGGATGTGGCAGCCAGCGGATCGGGTTAGGCCCGCTCGCAGGCGCTCGCCGCGAGAAGGGCCGGCAGCATCGGCTACATCGGGAGGATGAAGTCGTGCGCGCGCACGGTCTTGCGGCCATTGGCCTCGGCGCGCTTGGTCGCCTGTTGGATCAGCCAGTAGAGCCATCCGTTCAGGCCGTCGAGCGCGTCGCCTGCGGTGTTGCAGCCTGCATCCTTGATCAGCGCCTTCACCTTGCTGCCGACCACCAACGACTCCAACTCCTTCGTCTGCTTTCCGGCCTTCTTCTTCGCCATGGGAATGACCTCCGGGTGGGCGCCGAATGTATCACCCGCACAGCGATGGGCGAGGCCTCGTCCGATCCGAGGAGTCCGGCGGCCGTCGTCGGCTCGAGGAGCACTAAGCGGACCTGCCGACCGCGGGAAGGGGACAGGGTCTGGCTGACTGTCGCGCGCGACGCCCTCTGGCGCGTGTGGTTCAGGTGAGTGAGTGGCTGGACCGAGTCGAAGCATGGATTGGCTCTTCGCTCTCCGCTAGAGTCGCCACGACTCAAGGTGAGGGAGCAGCCCATGAACCGACCCGCGCGACTGGCACTGTGCTCGTCCCTGCTCGCCTGCGCCTGTGGCAACGGCGCTCCTGGACGCGACGCTCCGCTCGGTTCGCTCGTGGAGCAGCTCGCCTCGCGCGACGCGCTGCTCGACGCCCGCCTCCGCAAGGACGCGGAGCCCTGGCGCGTGACTGCGGCCGGCGAGATCGTCACGCTCGAGGCCCCTCGTGGCCAGACCCGCATCTCTGCCCGCCTGCCCCAGCACGCCGACGGCCCCTGGGAGATGAGCCTCGGCGAGAGCCACCGGCTCGAGCTGTCTCTGAGAGGCGCGAGCGGCGCTGCTCGCGCCGAGCTCGATGAGAAGCGGGCGGCCTACCGCGGCGCCTATCCTTCCACCGACGTGGTGATGGTCGCAGGCCCGGACTACGTCGAGCAGCTGCTCGTGCTTCGGGATGCCGGCTCGCCCTCGTCCTTCACTTGGGACGTGCGGCTGCCCGGGAAGCTGGATTCCGCGCGCCCGGATGGGAAGGGCGGGCTCGAGTTCCAGGACGACCGTGGCCGCGCTCTGCTGCGCATGCCGAGACCCTTTGCCGTCGACGCCCTCGGCGAGCGCAGAGAGGCCGAGCTCGACTGGGATGGGGCGGCGATCACCGTCCGTCTCCAGCGGCAGGGACTGGCCTACCCGGTGCTGCTCGATCCGGTCGTCGAGATCCTGGCCTGGCAGAAGCTCGAGCTGTCTCCCTCTCCCGGTCCGCTTGCATGCCTGGAGACCACCTGCGTTGCCCTGAGGCCTCGGGAAGAGGGCTCGTGGACATGGGTCTTCGATGGGATCCGCTGGACGCCCAAGGGGACCTTCATCGCGCCGAGGCAGGAAGGACCGATGGCTCGCTACCGCGACGTCGTCGTCATGCTCGCTGAGGGGGAGACGTGGGAATGGGATGGTTCCAACTGGCAACAGCGCCATCCCGCCATCTCTCCCGCGTTGAGCAGCGGGGAGCTCGCCGCGCGAGGCGACAAGCTCGTCTTCGTGGGCCAGGAAGAGGGCCCGGTCGAAACCTGGGAATGGGACGGGACCGACTGGTCGCAGCGATTCCCAGCGCACTCCCCGGCCACGGTCGGCAGCGCTGCTGCATACGGGGACAAGGTCGTGCTCTTCAACGGGCAGACGTGGGAGTGGGACGGCCTCGACTGGACGCGCCGCACGACGCCGGACGCGCTCCATTGCAACAGCTCTCCCACGCTCGCCGAGCTCCATGGAAAGGTAGTGCTCTTCGAGTGGCATGCCGGCACCTGGGTATGGGACGGCTCGACCTGGATCGAGCGCGGTGATTATCCACCTTCGTCTTCGGCGATGAACCACTCTCCCGCTCCGATGCGCCGGATCGGTGACAGGCTCATCATGCTCGTCCCCGCCGACGGCGAGCGAACCCTGACCTGGGCATGGAACGGCACCTCATGGAGCTCAGTTCTTGGGGGACCCCGGATCTCGTCGTGCGGCAGCAGCGTGACCATGTTCGCTGTGGCGGGAAGGGCCTTGCTCTTCGAGGGCAGAACCGATCTCGTCCCGAGTTTCTCCGAAGCTCGACTGTTCGAGTGGGTGGACAGAGGTTGGCGCCCCAATCGGAGCGCGGTCAGCCCTCCTTCACTTTTTGAAACCGCAGGGGCAGGCCAGGGCGGCAAGCTGGTCCTCTTTGGCGGCTCGGATGGTGGCGACTGGGCGTATGCCGATACGTGGGTCTGGGACGGCGCCGCCTGGACTCAGCAGCAGGTCTCACCTAGCCCCTCTGGTCGCTACGGGCACGCAATGGCCGCCGACGGCGACAAGGTCCTGCTCTTTGGCGGAAGCTCCGGCTCTGCGGAAACGTGGCAGTGGGACGGCAGAGCCTGGACGCAGAAGCATCCTGCGGTCAGCCCGCCGCCGCGCTCCTACGCGGCGATGACCGGCGTGAACGGCAAAGTCCTCCTCTATGGCGGCCAGGCTGCGAACGAGGATTGGTTTGCCGACACATGGGAATGGGACGGCGCAGAGTGGACGAATAGGACGGGCGAACACTCGCCTCGGTCCCGCGCCCATCCGCTTCTGGCGACCGTCGGCAACCGTGCGGTTCTCAAAGGCGCCCGCGGTACCTGGGAGTGGGATGGCTCGGGATGGAACCAGACCACGACAATCAACCCGAACACTGCAGAGGAAGTCCGCTCGATGGCCGGGAGCGGAGACGCGGTAGTCCTCTACTCACTGGGCCGAACGTGGGTCTACCGTCCCATTCGCGTGCGGGGCTCCGACTGCACCGACCACGCCCAATGCCTCGAAGGCTTCTGCGTCGACGGCTTCTGCTGCGATAGGGCCTGCCGTGGCCAATGCGTGGCCTGCGACCTGCCGGGCTCTCAGGGACGCTGCCTCTACGTCACCGGTACTCCCCGGGGCCTACGCCCAGCCTGCACTGGTACTGGTTCCCTCTGCGGCGGCTCCTGCGACGGAGAACACGAGGAGAGCTGCGTCTATCCCGGCGGGGAGATCCCGTGCCGCGGCATGTCCTGCGGCGTCGGCGACGTCGCCATTGCTGCCGCGGAGTGTGAC